>DATKBU010000220.1:0-19278 GCA_035513815.1 Egibacteraceae bacterium | reverse complement strand
ACCGCCTGCGGCTCCTCACCGTCGCTGCGGACTCGGCGGACCAGCTCGGTGACCTCTTCGGTCGTCAGCTGCGCGCTCACCTCGTTGAGCAGGGAGCGGATCTCGTCGTTGGCGACCTCATCGCGGATCACCGGCGTGATGTTCTCGACCGGCTGAAGGCTCTTGTCGTCCTCCAGCAGGACCCATCCGTTCTCGGCGATGATGCCGTCCGTGGTGAACATCAGCGCCACGTCGATGTCGCCGTTCTCAAGAGCAGCGACCGTCAGCGGACCACCCGGGTCGAGAGACCGGAAGTCAGCGAACTGCAGGTTGTAGGTCTCCTGGAACCCGAGGAGGCACAGCGGCCGCGTGGGGCATTCGGGCGGGCCCCCCAGCACCAGCTCGCCCGCGATCGGCTCCAGATCGGACGTCGTCTCCAGCCCGTGTTCCTCTGCGGTCTCGGGTGTGACCACAAGGCCGTTCTTGTCCTCGGCCGGCGCCGGCTCCAGCACCTCGACCCCGTCTTCAGCGAAGGCCTCGCGCAGCAGCCCCGCCGTCTCCTCGCTGTCCGTCGTCGGCTCGACCGCTCCTCCCGTGACGAATCCGAGGGCCGTGCCGAGATACTCCGGATACACATCGATCTCGCCGCCGGTCAGCGCAGGCAGGACGACCTCCCGGGAGCCCAGCTGGAATCGGCGCTCGACGCCGTAGCCTGCTTGCTCGAGAACCGCGGCGTACATGCTCGCGATGATCTCCTGCTCGTCGAAGTTCGTCGAGCCCACGACCACCGGGCCGCGTTCGACGTCCTCGCCGCCTGCGCTCTCGCCAGGTTCCTGGCCGCAGGCCACCGCCAGCAGCACCAGCGCGAGCATGGCGACCCACCGCGACTTGTGCGCGTTCTTCCGTATCAATCGCATGATTCTTTGTCCCTTCTTCGTTCCGATTCGCGATAACCCTAGAGGCTTCCGTCTCCGCCGGGCCGCCCGGCCTGGGCAGCGTGCTGCAGCGCACGCTCAGCTGGAGGACGCATGCCTTGCGGCGTGACCGCCCGCTCGACCCTCCCGAGCCCTAGCTCAACCGCGACGGCGAGAAGCGCCACCACCGCCGCCCCCACGAGCACAATCGCGCGGGCAGACGCGGATGCCTGCACGTTCTGCGACAGGCCATTGATGATCGGACGTCCGAGCCCGCCGAGGCCCACCACCGCCGCGAGGGTCGCCGTGGCCACCACCTGCACCGCGGAGGTCCGGATGCCGCTCATGATCACCGGCAGGGCCAGCGGGAGCTCGACCTGCCGCAGGATCTGCCACCCGGTCAGCCCCATTCCCTCGGCCGACTCCCGCACCTCGCGGTCAACTTCCCGGACGCCGACGTAGGTGTTGGTGAGGATCGGGGGGATGGCGAGCGCGAACAGCGTGATGTACACGGGAACGAACCCGAACCCGAATGCCATGAAGGCCAGGATGATCAGCCCGAACGACGGGACCGCGCGCCCGACGTTGGCGACGTTGATCGCCACCAGCCCGCCTTTGTTCGCGTGGCCGATCCACAGGCCGATCGGCAGTGTGACTGCCACGGCGGCCGCCGTGGGCACGATCGAATATGCGAGGTGCTCCACGATCAGCGTGGGCACCCCGTCCATGCTGAGGTACGGCTCCCCGGCCAGCCACCTGACGATCTCACGCAGCAGTTCCACGGGTTACGCCTGCTCCTTGGACCATGGAGTCAGCCTGCGCTGGAGGACCACGAGCGCGAGGTCGGCGGCGACGGCCAGCAGCACCGACAAGACGATCCCGACGACCAGCGGCGTGTTGTTGGTGCGACGGAATCCAAGGAGGAACAGCTGGCCCAATCCGCCCTGGCCGATCAGCGCGGTGATCGTCACCAGCCCGATCGTGGTCACTGTCGCGATTCGGATCCCGGCCATGATCACCGGCAGGGCCAGCGGCGCCTCGACGCGCAGCAGCCGCCGGGCTCGCGTGTAGCCCATCGCCTCCGCGGCCTCCTTAACGTCAGCCGAGACGCTATCCAGGCCGGCCACGTTATTGCGGAACAGGATCAGCAGGGTGTAGATCACCAGCCCGATCAGCGAGGTCGTCCGTCCCAGCCCGGTTCCGGCGAACGCCAGAAGCAGCACGAACAGCGCTAGGGACGGGATCGAGAACAGCACGCCAGTGAAGGTCAGCAGCGGGGTGTACAGCCGCCGCCAGCGGACGGCGGCCAGCGCCAACGGCGCGGCGATGAGGAAGCCGATCGCGACCGCCAAGAGCGTGAGCTCGACGTGCTGAACCAGAGCGTCGGTGATCCGCCCGGCGTTGCGCGTGACCCAGTCCCAATCGAGCAGCGACTGCTGGGCCAGCGGCGCCGGGCCCGTCACAGGATCTCCCGGCTCAGGATGTCCTGCGTGAGGATGCCCTCGTAACGTCCGCCCTCGCTGACCCGAACCGCCACGCCGGTGCGCGACGTCACCATGGCGTCAAGGGCCTTGCGCAGCGAATCCGTGGCGTTGACCTGCAGGCTGAAGTCCCGAGGGGCGACGTCGTCGACGCGCCCGCGCAGATCCTCGACGTGGACCCAACCGCGAAGATGCCGGTCATCGTCGACCACGACAACCCAGTCCGTGCCCATCGAGGCAGCGACCTCGCGAGCCCGGTCGGCCGAGTCGCCCGGGCGCACGACCGGGCCAGGGTCGGCTTTCACCTCCGACACGGGAATCAGCGCGAGACGCTTGAGCCCTCGCTCGGCGCCTAGGAAGTCGACCACGAAGTCGCTGGCGGGGGAGGCCAGGATCGCCGCGGGCGTGTCGAACTGCTCGATCACTCCGCCCTGGGACATGATCGCGATGCGGTCGCCCATGCGGATCGCCTCGTCGATGTCGTGGGTGACGAAGATGATGCTCTTGCGGACTCGCGCCTGCAGCGCCAGGAACTCGTCCTGCAGCCGCGCGCGCACGATGGGGTCCACCGCGCCGAACGGCTCGTCCATCAGCATGATGGGGGGGTCGGCGGCCAGGGCGCGCGCCACCCCTACGCGCTGGCGCTGACCGCCTGACAGCTGATGCGGGTAGCGGTCGGTGACCTCCGGCGGGAGGCCCACCAGCGCGATCAGCTCCTCGGTGCGCGCGCGCGTGCGCTCGGCGTCCCAGCCGAGCAGCTGGGGGACCGTGGCGATGTTCTGCGCCGTCGTGCGGTGGGGGAAGAGCCCGATCTGCTGGATGACGTAGCCGATGCCCCGGCGCAGCTCAGGGGGATCGACGGTCATCACGTCCCGGCCGGCGACGGTGATGCGCCCGCTGGTCGGCTCGACCATCCGGTTGACCATGCGCAGGGTCGTCGTCTTGCCGCAGCCGGACGGGCCGACGAGCACGACGGTCTCGCCCTCGGCGACGTTGAGCGTGAGATCGCCGACGGCGACCGTGCCGTCGGCGAACCGCTTGGTCACCCGCTCGAACGTGATCACGTCAGTTGTCGTCTCCATCGCCCGCGGGCTCCACCCGCCCATTGCTCCAAGTGCCCTCGGTGGCCCGCCTATTCCCGATCGCCGGTGTCTTCTCGCGGCAGCTCAGGGGATTCGTAGGGGCGAACGGCGTCGCCCCAGAACTCCTGAGCGACGTCGAGCCGCACGACCTCGAGGCACTCGCCGAGCCGGTCTGGCCCGGCTGAGCTCACGGCCACCGGCCACCACTCGCCCTGCGCGGCCTTGCGGTACAGGTGCCAGCGCCGGCGGCCGTCGAGGCGCACCTGCATCAGCGGGCGGCGCGCCACCCGATCATGCCTGGGGTCCTCGCCGGGGGCCAGCCGCCAGACGGTGATCCTGTTGCGCCAGACGTCCAGCTCAAGCGCCTCGAGCGGGTGATGCCGGCGCCGCCATTCTTCGATCTGGCTCCCCGCGGCCTCCAGTGCGGCCTCATCGTCTTGGTCGAGCGCGGCTGGCGCGGGTCCCAGCGCCGACACGCCGTCGCGGCCCGCGACCACCCACGCGTCAGCCAGGATGCGCAGCTGGCGGGGGTTGGTCCCGTGCCGCTCAGCGAGGCGCAGAAACTTCTCAGCGCTGCGCCGGCGCGCGCGGGCGCCGCGGCGGGCGAGGCGCCGTAGACGGCGCGGGCTGGGCTGCTCGAACGGCTCTTCCATGTCCGACGTGAGTGTCGCGCCGCCTGCGCCCGGCCGCTACCGGCGAGGCACCGCAGTGAGAGGGCTGCCACCCGGCGCGCACGCCGTCGTAGCTGTCGGGTCGCCGGTAGGAGTCAGGTCGAGCGGCGAGCGGCCAGCGGCGGGCCGGCACAGGGCTGGGTGGCGGCACCGGCACCGAGCGAGCGGCCAGCGGTGGGACCGGCACGGGCCTGGGCGGATCACGGGCGAACGGCGCGCAGCGCGCCGACCAGGGCGACGTCGGCGAGCTCCAGCGCGTCGTCCCACGAGAACCACGCGACATCCTGGCTCTCGCCGGGGGGCGGCGATGGGTCGGCGTCGCCGGCGGCCAGCAGATACCGCAGATCGAGGTGGATGTGCCCCCGCCCTCCGGGGTGCACGTCGACGTGAACCAGCTCGGGGCGGCCGACCGGATGCTCGGCCAGCAGCCCGGTCTCCTCCAGGACTTCGCGGCGCGCGCCGTCCCACGGGGCCTCGCCGGGCTCGACGTGGCCGCCGGGCTGCATCCAGATCCCCAGCCGCTTGTGGCGGTGCAGCAGCACGCCGCGCGGCCCAGTGACAATCGCGGATCCGGTGACGTGCACCAGATCCGCGAACTCGTCGAACGGGCGGGGCAGGCGATCGAGCTCCGCCAGGAACCGGTCACGCGACTCGACCGCGCGATCGTCGCAGGGCGGAACAGCGGCGACCTGGCGGCGGACCGCCTCGCGCAGATCGGGGAGCGGGGCGCTCAGGGGTGAGAGGAGACGTAGAGCAGCTGCGCGGTCTCGTCGTCGACCGTCACCGAGCGGCCGTCGATACCGGCGACGATCCCGTTCGGCTGCATGCTGAGGGTCACAGTGACATCCGGCCTCAGTCCGTTCTCGCGCAGGAAGCGCATCATCTCGATATCGCCCTGCAGCTTCTCCGAGATCCGGCGGACGGTGACGCGGCCGCTGGTCTTCGCTGCCTCGACCATGGTGACCAGCGTGTCGTCTTCTGGCGCGGCCGTCAGCCCGGGAATCGGGTTTCCGTGCGGGCAGGTGGTCGGGGAGCCCAGCAGCTCGATGAGGCGCTGCTCGACGGTGTCGGAGATCACATGCTCCCACCGGCAGGCCTCGTTGTGGACCTGCTCCCATTCCAGGCCGATGACGTCGGTCAGCAGCAGCTCGGCGAGCCGGTGCTTGCGCATCACGTGGACCGCGACCTCGCGTCCCTCGTCAGTGAGCTCGAGGGTGCGATCCGCGCTCATCCGCATGAGCCCTTCCTGCTCAAGGCGGGCGACGGTCTCGCTCACCGCCGGCGCGGAAAGGCCGAGGCGCTCCACCAGGCGCGCGCGGATCGGCGTGATGCCCTCTTCCTCCAGCTCCCAGACCGTGCGCAGGTACATCTCCGTCGCGTCGATCAGCGGCGTCATGAATCACCCTCGATTGCGCAGCGCTGCCGTTGGGCGGGCCAGCGAGCGGACCCACCCCGTAGCTCAACTGTAACGCAGCCGGTCGGCAGATCCTCGGGCGGAGTTTCCAAGCCCGCGAGGCGGATAGGAGTGGGCCGTGGCCACCCTCACCGCGATCTACGTCGACTTCCAGGACCTGGACAGCTACCGGGCGTGGCGGTGGCTGAGCCTGCTGCCCGAGCGGGAGACCGTCGAAGTCCGTCCCTACTCGCTGGACACCGACGACCAGGGCGAGCGACGCAGCCCGTGGGACCGTAGCATGCCGACCTGGGGCGTGGAGCTGCTCGCCCTCGGCGAGGCCGCGCGCGACCTGGGCAAGGACGTGCATCTGGCGTTCGTGGATGCGGCGTTCGCGGCGGCGCACGACTCGAGCCTCGACCCGGCCAGCCCGGAGGCGTGGCTCGCGCTCGCGGCGGATGCGGGCCTGGATCTGGAGACCTTCATCGCCGACGGCGAGCGCTGGCGAGCCGAGGTCGGGCTGTGGCATCAGGAGGCCGAGGACGAGCTCGGGGTGCGCGGCGTTCCCTGCATGGTCTTTGACGACGCCAACGCGCTGTACGTCAAGCTGGAGCGCGACGTCGACGGGCCTGCGGCCGGCGAGCGGCTTCTCACTGACCTCGCCGATCTCGCGCAGCAGCCGGTCGAAGAGGTGCGCCGCACCGCCTGAGGGCTACGATCTGCTTCCAGCACCGACTCCAATGAAGGTGAAGACGAGCTGTGGCCATCGATCATCACGCGACGCTGTCCGAGTACGCCGGCAAGCTCGCCCAGGTAAAGGAGTACCTTTGACCTGGACGGCAAGCGCCAGCGCCTGGCGGAGCTGCAAGGCGCGGCCGCGGCCCCCGATCTGTGGAATGACCCCGCCCGCGCGCAGCGCGTGATGGGGGAGTTGGCCGCCGTCGAGGACGACCTTCGCGTCTACTCCGATTTCGCTCAGCGCCTGGATGATCTCGAGGTCCTCAACGAGCTCGCCAGGGAAGAGGACGACGACGCGACGGCCACCGAGGTCGCGGAAGGCCTCAACGGCCTCCGCCGCCAGTTCGCGGAGCTGGAGATCCGGGTCCTGCTGTCGGGGGAGTACGACAGCCGCGACGCCGTGGTGACGGTGCACGCGGGCGCGGGCGGGACGGACTCCCAGGACTGGGCGCAGATGCTGTTGCGCATGCTGCTGCGCTGGGCTGAGCGGCGCGGGTTCAAGACCGACCTCCATGATGAGCAGGAAGGGGAGGAGGCCGGGATCCGCTCCGCGACCTTCACTGTCCACGGGACCCGCGCGTACGGGCTGCTGCACGGTGAGCGCGGCGTCCACCGTCTGGTTCGCATCAGCCCGTTCGACTCGCAGTCTCGCCGTCACACCGCCTTCGCCAGCGTCGACGTCGTGCCGCTCATCGAAGAGGTCGACGAGGAGATCGTGATACCCGACGACGATCTGCGGGTCGATGTCTATCGCTCGTCGGGCCCTGGAGGCCAGGGAGTCAACACGACGGATTCGGCGGTGCGCCTGACCCACCTGCCCACGGGCCTGGTCGTCTCCTGCCAGAACGAGCGGAGCCAGCTGCAGAACAAGGCGACGGCGATGACGCTGCTGAAGGCCAAGCTCGCGGAGTTGGAGCGCGAGCGGCGCGAGTCGGAGCTGGCTGCGGTGCGCGGCGAGCAGCGCGAGGTCGCCTGGGGCAGCCAGATCCGCTCCTATGTGCTGCATCCATACCAGATGGTCAAAGACCATCGGACTGCCGAGGAGACTGGCAACACCTCTGCGGTGCTCGACGGCGACTTCGATCGCTTCATCGCGGCGTACCTGCAGTGGAAGGCGCGCGGAGGCGAGGCGGCGGGCGTCGAAGACGACGGCGTCTAGGCGCTGCTCGATGCCGCCGCGGTCGCTGTTCGACGGCGTCGATCTGGACGCGGTTCGCTCGCTGGCAGCGCGGTTGCCGCCTCCGGGCGGAGTCGTGGTCGCCTGCTTGGCCGCCGGCGGCGCACTGGCGCAGGATCCGAGCGATCCAGCATGGACCGACCGCGACCGGCTCTTCGTCTCCCCCGGTCTGCGCCGCTCCGCTGAGACTGCGGGACTGCAGGCGGAGGCTGACGGGGCGGATCCGCACGCGTGCGCGCTGGAGAGTCAGCGCGCTGGCGCCATCTTCCGCGTGTACTGGGTGCTCGACCGCGACGCTGCGGGCAGCGGCGAGGTCTGGGAGCGCGCCCGCGCGGCGGCTGGATCACAGGCGGCCATGATCATCAGCATCACGCTCGCGTCTGCGGCACAGGCCAGCCCAGCAGCGCGAATGTGGGAAGCCGCGGGCTGGACCGCACACGGCGTCGACGGCAACGATCCGGTCGCGGTCCTGGGGGCGATCGACCGGGGACTGGAGGCGCCGGCGCCGTGGGCGATCATCGCGGCGGTCGACGAGTCGGCAGACGACGACGGCGCCGGTTGGTGACGACGCCCGGCCGCGCGTCCGAGGACGGCTCCTCAGCGCAGTCGGCTCCGCTCGGCGCTCAGCCCTTCGTCGAGCCCAGGGTCAGGCCCTTGACGAAATGGCGCTGGAGCACGACGTACACGAACAGCGTCGGGACGGCGATCATGAGCGACGCCGCGGCGATCTTGTTGTTGTCGGTGAAGAACTGACCCTGCAGGAGCGCCAGCGCCGAGGTGATCGGCCGCTTCGCGCCCGTCTGCATCAGTACCAGCGCCCAGAAGAAGTCGTTGTAAATCCAGGTGAACTCCAGCGTTGCCAGCGCGGCGAGCGCCGGCCGCGACAGCGGCAGGATCACTCGCCAGTATTGGCGCCACACCGAGGCGCCGTCGACCAGCGCCGCCTCGGTGAGCTCCATGGGAATGGTCTTCATGTAGTTGCTCAGCACGAACGTGCAGAAGCCGACCTGGAAGGCGACGTTGATCGCGATGATTCCGAAGTAGCTGTCGAAGAAGACGCCGTTGCTGTTGAGGAACTCAGGCAGCGGCAGCAGCAGGTAGAGGCGGAACAGCGGCGAGATGATCACCTGCTGCGGCAGCAGGTTGCCCGCGGTGAACAGCATGAGCAGCGCGATGTTGAAGCGCCAGCTGAAGCGAGAGACCGCGAACGCGACGAATGAAGCCAGCAGCAGCGTCATGATCACCGCGGGGACGGTGACGATCATCGTGTTCCAGAAGTAGTGCGGCAGCTCAGCTTGGCGCCAGGCGTTGGTGTAGTTCTCCAGGCTCAGAACTCCGGGCAGGGACACGTAGCCGCGAGCGGCCGTGTCGGAGTAAGGGCGCAGGGACGTGTACGCCGCCCAGAGCAGTGGGACGAGCCACACGAGCGCGGTGGTCGCCAGGAACGCGTGCAGGAGGACGCGCCCGGGCCTGATTCCCTGGCGGCGCAGCGGAGCGCGCTCGACCGGGGCAGGCGCCGATTCGGGCTTGTCGACCGTCGTGGCAGTCAGGCCGCCGCCTCCTTCCTGAACGCTTGGAACAGATACGTGATGATGAACCCGAGTGAGATGACCAGCAGGATCACCGCGAGCGCGGAGCCGAAGCCGATGCGGCTGGCCTCGCCGACCATGTTGTTCGTGATGAGGATCGACAGCAGCTCGAGGCCGTTGGTGCCCTTGTTGACGACATAGACGATGTCGAAGGCTCGCAGCGACTCGATCACCGTGATGACCAGGATCACGATGTTGATCGGCTTGAGCACCGGGAACACGACGCGCAGGAACATCTGCCGCTCGTTCGCGCCGTCGACCGCCGCCGCCTCCTTCAGCGCGGGATCGACCGCCTTGAGCCCGGCGAGGTACAGGATCATCACATAGCCGATGTGCCGCCAGCTCGCGGCCACCAGCACGGCCCACAGGTTGATGCTGGGATTCCCGAGCCAGTTGATGAGGTTGCCCTGCTCGGTGCGCCCGAGCAGGTTGTTGATCAGGCCCTGCTCCGGCGCGTAGATCAGCTGCCACATGAAGCCGATCAGCGCCACCGAGAGCACGACTGGCGCGAAGAAGATGCTCTGGTAGACGCGCGTGAAGCGGATCTCCTTGTCCAGCAGCACCGCCAGGAAGATCCCTGCTGGGGTCGAGATGAACAGGAAGAAGCCGAGCCAGATCAGGTTGTGCGCCAGCGCTGGCCAGAACGGCGGGTAGATCGTCGTGACGTCCTGGTAGTTCTTCAGGCCCACCGGCGTGATCGTGCTGAGCCCGCCGATGCCCTCCCAGCGCGTGAACGACAGCAGGACCGACGCGATTGTGGGTCCCCAGATCAGCAGCACCTGGATCAGGGTCGGGATGCCCACCATCAGGATGAGCACGGTGATGTCGCGGCGTGTCAGCAGCGAATGCCGACGCTGGCGCCGGTCACGGCGGGAAACCGCAACCGGCGCCGGCGCCACAGTGCTCGACATCGTGAACCGACCCTATCCCTGTCGTGAGACGGCTACTCGTCCTCGACGAAGATGGCCTGCTTCTGCTCCTCCATCTGGCGAAGAAGGTTATCGACATCGCCGGGGTTGTTGATGAAGTTCTGCAGCGACGGGACCACCACCGTGGTGGAGAAGTCCGGCCTGGTGTCGCGGTCGAGGAACTGGGAGATGGCCTCGGCGTTGCCGATCAGCTCCTCGGCCTTCAGCTGCAGTTCGTTATAGGTGCTGGTGTCGGCGCCGTTGACCGCGGCGATGTTGGTCGGGTCCGCGGCCAGGTAGATCCCCTGGGCCTCCGGCGTCGCGAGGAAGCGCAGCAGCTCGATGGCCGCATCGCGGTTCTTTGGCTCTTTGCTGAGCATGTAACCGTCGATCGGCGCCTCCACCGCGCCCTGGCCGAAGTCCGGGTTCATCTCCGGGAAGGGGAAGAAGTCCAGATCCTCGAGGTCCTCGGCGGGGAACTGCTGGCCGACGAACATGCCGAAGACGAACATGCCCGCGTCCTTGGCGTGGAAGCTTTGCGCCGCCTCCTGCCAGGTGCGCCCGAGCGCGCCCTCCTGGTGCAGCGGAAGCAACTCGGCCCAGGTGTTGAAGACTTCCTTGACCCGGTCGTCCTCCCACGACTCCTTGCCAGCCATCAGATCGATGTGGAAGTCATAGCCGTTCAAGCGCATGTTCATATAGTCGAACGTGCCCATCGCGGGCCAGCCGTCCTTGTCGGCGAAGGCCAGCGGCGTCAGCCCGTCGTCCTGCATCCCCTGTGCCAGCGCGACGTAGTCGTCGTAGGTGGTGGGGATCGTGTAGCCGTTGTCCTCGAACAGGCTCTTGCGGTAGAAGACCGCCCACGGGTAGGCGAGGAACGGCACGAAGTACTGCTCGCCATCCTCTCCGGTCGAGGCGTCCTTCATCGCCTGCGAGTAGTCGGCGCCGATGTCCCCCCACAGGTCGGTGATCGGGTTGGACAGTCCGCGCGCCGCGAAGAACTGCATCCGGTAGCCCGCGAACCAGGTGAACACGTCCTCAGGTGTGCCCTGCAGGTAGGTGTTGATCTGCTCTTGGAAGGTGCCGTGGTCGACGGTGTTGACCGTGACCTCGATGCCGGTGTCCTGAGTGAACTGCTCGTAGACGGCTGCGCCGGCGTTCTTCGGCGCCTCGTCGGAGGCGTTGGACCCCAGCGTCACCGTGCCCGTCGCGGCGCCCCCTGTCTCCCCGGCCTCGCCCCCTGTCTCCGCGGCCGTCCCGCCGTTGCCGTCGCCGCACGCGCTCAAGATCGGAACCGCGGCCAGACCAGCGCCGCCGTAGAGCATCCCCTGCAGCAATGAGCGCCGGCTCAGGTGCGGGAGGCCTGTTGGGGTTAATGGATCGCTGCTGTTCCTGGGACTTGGCATGGGACCTCCTGAGAGCCGGCCTTCACAATCAAACGAAGCCAAACACAATCACGCAGGCATTGGAAGCTGATTCCACCACCCATGTCAAGACCCAACCTCGGACCGGGGTCGTATCGGCCGAATCGCTGGGAAAGACTCGTCGGACTTGGGTGAGATCGTCATGATCCATGCCTGCAGATGTTTGATCGAGTCCGAACTTGTTGACTTGCTCACGGATCGGATGCAGGCTCACTGGCAATGACACGTTGGCCCGATGGGGGTCGCCGCCTCGCCTTCGGCGGCGACTACAACCCAGAGCAGTGGGATGAGGCGGTGTGGGCCGAGGACCTGCGCCTCATGCAGGAGGCCGGCGTCAACCTCGTGACCGTCGGCGTGTTCTCCTGGGCGCTGCTGGAGCCTCGGCCCGGAACGTATGAGTTCGCATGGCTCGATCGAGTTCTCGACGGGCTGGCCGGCGCGGGTATCGCGGTCGACCTGGCAACTGCCACGGCGTCCCCGCCCGCTTGGCTGTCGCGCCTGCACCCGGAGATCCTGCCGGAGACCGTCGACGGGGCGCGGATGTCGTTCGGGGCGCGGCAGGCCTGGTGCCCGAGCTCATCGATCTACCGAGACGCCGCGACCGCTCTCGCCGAGCAGATCGCCATCCGCTACGCCGACCATCCCGCGCTGGCGATGTGGCATGTCGGCAACGAGTACGGCTGCCATGTCGCGCGCTGCTACTGCGAGATCAGCGCTGAGGCGTTCCGCGGATGGCTTCGGCGCCGCTACCGCGACCTGGACGCGCTCAACGACGCATGGGGAACCTCCTTCTGGAGCCAGCGCTACCACGAGTGGGACGAGATCAGCCCGCCGCGGCGGGCGCCCACGTTCTCCAACCCCACACAGCGGCTGGACTTCCGCCGGTTCTCCTCTGACGAGCTGCTCGACTGCTACTGCGCCGAGCGCGACGTCCTGCGCCGCCACAGCCCGGACGTGCCGATCACGACCAACTTCATGGTGTCCAGGTTCGACGAGCTGGACTACTGGGCCTGGGCCAGGGAGGTCGACATCGTCTCCAACGACCACTACCTGCTCGCGAGCGATCCCGCGCCCCACGTCGAGCTTGCGCTCAGCGCGGATCTCACCCGCGGGCTCGCCGGCGGAGCGCCGTGGCTGCTGATGGAGCACTCGCCGAGCGCGGTCAACTGGCAGCCCCGCAACGTGGCCAAGCGGCCTGGGGAGATGCGGCGCAACAGCCTTGCGCATGTCGCTCGAGGATCCGACGGAGCGATGTTCTTTCAGTGGCGCGCGGCGCAGGCCGGCGCCGAGAAGTACCACTCGGGGATGGTCCCCCACGCCGGGACCGACACCCGGGTCTGGCGAGAGGTGGTGGAGCTGGGCGAATCGCTGGGACGGCTGTCGGAATCCGCAGGCAGCCGTGTGACCGCCGAGGTCGCGATGGTGTTCGACTGGCAAGCGCGCTGGGCCGTCGATGGCGACCCGATGCCGGCTCGCGGCCTGTCGACGGCTCATCCGACCGTCGACGCGAGCTACCTGGGGACGGTGCGCGGCCTCTACACCCCATTGTGGGAGGCGGGCATCACAGTTGACTTCGTCGCGCCGGATGCCGACTTGTCCGGCTACCGCCTCGTGCTCGTGCCCATGCTGTATCTAGTCGAGGACGCGGCGATCGCCAGGCTCGAGCGCTTCGTCGAGCAGGGCGGCACGCTGCTGATCACCTACTTCAGCGGGATCGTGGATGCCAACGACCATATTCGCCTCGGCGGCTACCCAGGCGCCTTCCGCCGGCTGCTCGGCGTGCGCGCCGAGGAGTTCTTCCCGCTGCGCGCCGGCGAGACGGTTCAGCTCGATGACGGGACCGCCGGCGACATCTGGACCGAACTGCTGCATCCCGATGGCGCCGAAGTCATCGCGTCGTATGCGGATGGGCCGCTCCCGGGAGTTCCGGCGATCACCCGCCACAGCTTCGGGTCAGGCGCCGCGTGGTACATGGCGACCTCGCTGGACGGCCCAGGCCTTAGCCTGCTCCTGCGCCGCCTCGTCGATGAGGCCGGGGTGAGCGCGGTCGTGGAGGCGCCGGCTGGCGTCGAGGCGGTTCGCCGCCGCTCGCCCGACGGAACGACGCACCTGTTCCTGATAAACCACAATGACGCAGACGCCAAGGTCGCCGCGAAGGGCACGGACCTGATCACCGGTGAGAGCGCCGAGGGCAGCGTGCGCGTCCCGGCCCGCGGTGTCGCCGTCGTTGAAGAGGTCGTTGAAGAGAAGGAGAGCTGAGCATGCTGCCCCAGCAGCGACAGGAGTTCATCCTCGCCGAGATCCGCCGCGCCGGCGGGGTGCGCGTCGGTGACCTTGTCCGCGAGCTGGGGGTCTCGGACATGACCGTGCGCCGGGATCTGGAGACGCTGGCCGAGCGCGGGCTGGTGCGCAAGGTCCACGGCGGGGCGACGGCCCCGAGCGAGCCCACCACGGCCGAGCCGGGGTTCGCGGTGAAGTCGTCGCTGCAGCTGACCGAGAAGCAGGCGATCGCCGCCGCGGCGGCGCGGCTCGTCCCCGAGGGCACCGCGATCGGGATCAGCGCCGGGACGACCACGCACGCGCTGGCGCAGCACATCGTCGACGTGCCGGGGCTCACGGTCGTCACGAACTCGGTGCCGGTCGCGGAGGTGTTCTACCGGCGGGGCCGCAGCGACCAGACGGTCATTCTCACCGGCGGGGTCCGCACGCCCTCGGACGCCCTCGTCGGCCCGTTCGCTGAGGCGGCGCTGCGCAGCATGAACGTCGATGTGGTCTTCATGGGCGTTCATGGCGTGGATCCTCAAGCGGGCTTCACCACGCCGAACCTGATGGAGGCCGAATCCGATCGCGCGCTCGTCGCCGCCGCTCGGCGCCTGATCGTGGTGGCCGACAGCTCCAAATGGCGTGTGATCGGCCTGTCGTCGATCGCGCGCCTCGATGAGGCCGACGTCCTGGTCAGTGACGACGGGCTTGACGAGGACGCCCGCGCAGTCCTCCGCGAGCACGTTGGGCAGCTGGTCATCGCGCCATCCCAGGCGCCGCGGCTGCAGCCCGCGACGGAGCAGGCCGCCCAGGACAGCGCATGAAGCGGACTTCCACCCGGATGGCTGACGGCCGCGAGCTGATCTACTTCGACGACTCCGATGACGCACAGCGCCAGCTGGTGGATCCCCGTCGCCTCCCGCCGCTCGAGACCGCATCGGAGATCCGCTACGACCCTCTGCTGGATGAATGGGTCGCGATCGCCTCGCATCGACAGGGCCGCACGCATCTGCCGCCGACCGACGAGTGCCCGCTGTGCCCCTCGCGCGACGGCCATGCCACCGAGATCCCCAGCAGCGACTACGACGTCGTGGTGTTCGAGAACCGCTTTCCAAGCTTCTCGATGGCTGTTCCGGCCGTAGGGCCCCTGGCCGAGATCGATCACCTCGTCGAGCGTCGTCCCGGCGTCGGGCGCTGCGAGGTCGTGTGCTTCACCAGCGATCACGATGCCTCCTTTGCCGACCTGACCCCCCAGCGCGCGCGCACGGTGGTGGACGCGTGGGCGGACCGGACGCTGGAGCTCTCGGCGATGCCGGGGATCGAGCAGGTGTTCCCGTTCGAGAACCGAGGGCGGGAGATCGGGGTCACGCTGAGCCATCCGCACGGGCAGATCTACGCCTATCCGTTCATCACCCCGCGCTCGCGGCGCATGCTCGACCGGGCGGCCCGTCATCGCGAAGCGACCGGAGCGGATCTCTTCGCCCAGCTGCTCGACGCCGAGCGCCGCGCAGGCATCCGCGTCGTCACCCACAACGAGCATTGGACGTCGTTCGTCCCGGCCGCCGCCCGCTGGCCGGTGGAGGTTCTCTTCTTTCCCCATCGCCAGGCGCCTGATCTGGCGGCGCTGCACGATGACGAGCGCGACGCCTTCGCCGAGCTGTATCTGGATGTCCTCAAGCGCCTGGATCGTCTCTTCGACGCTCCGCTGCCCTACATCGCCGCCTGGCATCAAGCGCCCGTTCGGTCAGATCGCGATCTGGCCTACCTGCACCTTCAGCTGTTCTCCGTCCGCCGAGACCGGGCGAAGCTGAAGTACCTCGCGGGCTCGGAGTCGGGCATGGGCGTGTTCATCAACGACATCACGCCAGAGGAGACCGCCGACAAGCTCCGCGCTGCAGGCCCGGGCCGGGCGATGACGGAGCGCCGAGAGGATCACCGCCCTTGACCGGGCGAAGATTGCAGGCTCCCGGCCGGGTCAATCTCATCGGCGAGCACACCGACTACAGCGGCGGCCTGGTGCTCCCCGCCGCGATCGACCGCAGGGTGTTCCTGGAGGCGGAGCCGTTCGGGGACTGGATCGATCTCGAGTCGCAAGGCTTCTCCGAGAGCGTGCGAATCCCCGCGGACGGGTCGCAGGCGCCGGGCGCCGGATGGGGGCGCTATGTGGGCGCGGTGGCGGCGGAGCTGGCCGCGGCGGGTCGTCCCCCGATCGGGCTGCGCGGTCGATTGAGCTCCGATCTGCCGGCGGGCGCAGGGCTGTCATCATCCGCTGCCCTTGAGGTTGTGGTCGGGCTGGCCCTGTGCGCGGCGGCCGACTTCCCGCTCGCGCCGCTGGAGCTTGCGGCGCTGGCGCAGCGCGCCGAGCAGCGGGCGGTCGGGGTGCCGAGCGGGATCATGGATCAGGCCGCGTCCCTGCTCGGGCGTGCGGGCCACGCCCTGCTGCTGGACTGCGGCACGCTGGAGCACCGTCACATCGCCGTCCCGGCGGCCCTGTCGATCGTCGTGATCGACTCGGGCATCGCTCGCGAGCTGGAGCACTCGAACTACGCGCTGCGCCGCCGAGAGCTCGAGGCGGGCCTCGCCGCGCTCGACGGCAGGCGCCCGCAGGACGTGGACCCGTCTGAGCTGGATGCGCTGCTCGCGGGAGTCGAAGCGGTTCCCGCCCGTCGCGTGCGCCATGTGGTGACCGAGAACGCCCGGGTCCGGGCCATGGTGGCCGCGCTCGAAACAGATGGCGACCGCGGCGAGGTCGCGCGTCTGTTCGCAGAGGGCCAGGCGAGTCTGCGGGACGACTTCGAGATCTCGCTGCCAGAGATCGATCTGCTCGTCGATCTGGCGGTGGAGGCCGGCGCGCTGGGCGCACGGCTCACCGGCGGCGGCTTCGGGGGCGCTGTCGTGGCGCTGGCGGCGTCTGATCGCGCGGAGAGTGTGGCCGCGAGGGCCGTCGAGGCCTACCGGGCGAGAACCGGACGCGCCGTCGGCGCCCTCGTGTGCCGCCCGTCGGCCGGCGCGGGGCAGATGTAGGAACCGCCGTCCCCCTTGACCGGCCTCGTCTGATTGGCGCTGGCCCGCGCTCGCGCCTGAGCGGTTGCGTGCGTCTGCGCTCATATGTGAGCGCCAACACACGCTCGTAGGCTCGCGCCGGTGCGGGTTCGCTCTCGGTCGCCCAACCGGCCTCGCCTTCGAAGCACTGCTGCGATAGAGTCGCAATTGCGACTCGTTCGCAACGCAACGGGGCCCGGCCGCGGGCGCCCCACAGGATCCACGCAGGATGCCCGATGCACATACCAGACGGATTCCTCAGCCACGGACCGACAATCGCGGCGACATCTGCCGCATCCGCCGGGGCCGTCGCCTATTCGCTTCGAGCGGTCCGAACGAAGCTGGACGAGCGCCAGGTTCCTATGGTCGGGCTGACCGCCGCGTTCGTGTTCGCGGGGCAGATGGTGAACTTCCCAATCGCGTTCGGGACCTCCGGTCATCTGCTCGGCGGGGTGCTCGCCGGCCTCCTGCTCGGGCCGTGGCTGGGATGTCTCGTCATGGCGGTCGTGCTGCTGGTCCAGGCGATCGGGTTCGGCGACGGCGGGATCACCGTCATCGGGGCCAACATCTCGCTGATGGGCGTCATCGCCGCGATCGGGGGCTACTACGTCTTCCGCGGCGTCGCCGCGCTTCTGCCCAGGTCGCGCGCCGGCTTCCTGGGCGCGGCAGGGTTCACGGCGTGGCTGTCGGTGGTCGCCGCCAGCGCCGTCGCCGCGGTCTACCTGCTGCTCAGCGGCTTCCCGCAGCAGGTGCTCGCCTACATGATCGGGCTGCACGCGGTCATCGGGATCGGCGAAGCCGCGATCACGGTGCTGGTGCTGTCCGCAGTGCTCGCCAGCCGCCCGGATCTCGTGGCCGCATGGCGAGCGCCCGCCGGCGAGGCGGTGACCGCATGACTTCCGGGCGATGGTTCCTGCTCGCTGGCCTTCTGGCCGCGCTGGCGATCGGCATGGGCGTGTCGTATGCGGCCTCCGGCCAGCCAGACGGTCTGGAGTCTGCCGTGCTCAAGGCCGCGTGCGACGGTGATGAGGCGTGCCTCGAAGGGCACGCGGGACCGCCGGTGGTGAGCGGGCTCGACCCTGACTACTCCAGCGGATGGCTGGCCGGGCTGACGGGCGTGGCCGCGTGCTTCGTGATCGGATCTGGGCTGGTCCTGGCCGTCAGGCGCCGGCGAGCAGCCGAGGCTTCGCCGTGATGAGGCCCCGATGAGCGGCGGCCATGTCCACTCCCCCCACGGGGCTGAGGCGATCGCCGCGCGGAACTCCGCGCTGCATCGTCTCGATCCCAGAACCAAGATCGTAGGGCTGATCGCGCTGGCGACGGTCGCGGTCACGACGCCTGTCGGCGCGTGGCCCGCCTACGGCGCGTACCTGGCGCTGCTGGCTGTCCTCGTCGTGGTGGCCCGGCTTCCGGCGCTCCATGTGGCTCGACGCATGACGGTCGAGGTGCCGTTCCTGATCGCCGCAGCCATGCTGCCGCTGACCCACCCGGACGGCGTCGCGCTGGGAGGCACTGTCGCCCTGCGGATGACCTGCGGCGTGCTGGCGATGATCCTGCTGAGCTCGACGACGCCGTTCCCCGTGCTGCTGCAGGGCTTCGAGCGCTTGCGGGCGCCGCGCGCCATGGTGCTCATCGTGTCGGTGATGTGGCGCTACCTGCAGGTCGTGACCGACGAGCTGCGCCGCATGCGCATCGCGCAGGAGTCTCGCGGGTTCCGAGCGAGGTGGCTGTGGCAGACGCGCGCGCTGGGCGCGTCGGTCGCGGCCCTGTTCCTGCGATCGCTCGAGCGCGGCGAGCGGGTCCACCTGGCGATGGCCAGCCGTGGGCACCGCGGCGGCATGCCGGCGGGAGTCTGTCGTCCCATGTCTCTGGCGCGCGCCGATCTGGTGTTCGCGCTCGGGCTGGCGGCGGGACTGGCCGGGATCCGGGTAGGGCTCGGATGACCGTGCGAAGCATCCCGTCCGCCGTGGAGATCGATCGGGTCTCCTATACCTATCCTGACGGAAGGCAGGCGCTGCACGACGTTCGCCTGCGCATCCAGGTCGGCGAGCGGGTCGCGGTGCTCGGGCCGAACGGCGCCGGCAAGTCGACGCTGTGCCTGCACCTCAACGGGATCTTGACCCCTCAGCACGGCGAGGTCCGGATCGGGGGAGTCCCGGCGACCAAGGCGCACCTGGCTGATGTCCGGCGGCGCGTCGGCGTGGTGTTCCAGGATCCCGATGACATGCTCTTCATGCCCACGGTGCGCCAAGACGTCGCGTTCGGCCCCGCCAATCTCGGCCTTCCGGCGCCCGAGATCGATGATGCGGTCAACCGAGCCCTGGCCATGGTGGGGATGGCCGCAGCTGCCGATCGCCAGCCCCACCACCTGTCGCTCGGCGAGCGCAAGCGAGTGGCCATCGCCGCGGTGCTCAGCATGTCTCCCGACGTCCTGGTGCTCGACGAGCCCTCGTCCAACCTGGACCCTCGCGCCAGGCGCGAGCTGGGCGGGATCCTTCGCGCATTGCCGCTGACCATGCTGATGGTCACCCACGATCTCCCCTACGCGCTCGAGCTGTGCCAGCGCGCCGTGATCCTCGACGCCGGACGCATCGTCGCCGACGGGGGGATCCGCGACC
>DATKBU010000219.1:0-7201 GCA_035513815.1 Egibacteraceae bacterium | reverse complement strand
CGACGACCTTCTCCAGCAGTTCTCGCAGGTCCTCGCCTTTCTCGCCGGCGGCCTGCGGGTCATCGCGAAGCTGGGCGATCAGGCCCTCGATGTCTGTGGGCGCAGGCTCACTCTCCACTGGCGCGGTCGTGGCCGCGTCGGGTGCCGTCTCCGCGGGCGCCGGCTCGGCCGCGGTCGGCGTCGCCGGAGGAGAGGAGGGCTCCTCGGCGGTGGGCGCCGCGCCGGCTCCTGGTTCCTCGCCAGCCCCGATGCCGCTGGCGGCGAGCGCGGCGAATCCCAGCAGCGCGGCGACCCCGACCGCCGCAAGCCAGCCAGATCGACTCCCGGGACTGCTTGCGTCAATCGGCGTCCCGCCGGCCGGCAGTCTCATCGTCTGCGCGCCCAGAGCCAGGGTCGGCGCTGCCGCTTCGGCAACCGCGAACGCCGATTGGGCCTCGCCCAGCGCGGCGCGGAAGGACGCTGCGTCTGGGAAGCGATCCCCGGCGTCCTTGCTCATCGCCCGGTCGACCGCGGTGACCAGCCGCTCGTCGAGGCCGGGCTTGAGCGCGGACAGCGGCGCCGGGCTCTGGCGCTGATGGGCCAGAGCGACCGACAGGGGATTGTCTCCTTCGAACGGCGGTCGCCCCGCCAGCAGCTCGTAGAGCATCACGCCTGCGGCGTACAGGTCTGACGCCGCCGTGGCCGGTTTTCCGGCGGACAGTTCCGGAGCGAGATAGCGCGGTGTCCCGAGCAGTTCGCCCGTCAGCGTCAGCCCTGCGTCTTCGGCGACGCTCTTGGCGATCCCGAAGTCCGTGAGCTTGACCTCGCCGGCGGGGGTCACGAGCACGTTGCTGGGCTTGACGTCGCGGTGGATCAGGCCCTGGCGATGGGCCGCCCCAAGCGCAGCCAGGACTCCATCGATCAGCGCGACCGCCTCAGCAGGCGGCAGCGCCCCCCTGCGCGCGATCATCTGCGCGAGCGACTCGCCCTCGACCAGCTCCATGACCAGGAACGACACATCCCCGTCGCGTCCCGCGTCGTACACGGCCGCGGCGTTTGGATGGGCGAGGCTGGCCGCCGCCCGCGCCTCCCGCAGGAATCGCTCCCGAGTCTGGTCGTCCGCCCCGAGATCATCGCGCAGCAGCTTCACCGCCACGGGGCGCTGCAGCACCTGATCGAGGCCGCCGACGACGAGCCCCATCCCGCCGGAGCCGATCGTCTCTCCCAGCTCGTAGCGCCCGGCGAGGAGCTGGCTCATCGCACTCGTCCGGGATGCTCGGCCACCGCAGGCTCGGATAAGTCGGCCAGCGCGCGCAGGTCCTGCTCTGACAGCAGCCCGGGGACGAGCGTGCGCTGCGCGAGAATGGCAGGGACGCCGCCGACTCCCTGGCGTCGGTGCGCGGCGAACTGCCGGCGCACCGAGGCCAGCAAGGCTCGGTCCTCGACGGCGGCAGCAGCGATGTCCCGGTCGAGGCCGACGTCGCCTGCGAGTGCGGTGAGAACCGCGTCGCCGAGGTCAGCGCCTCGCTCCCACAGCGCCCGGTAGCAGGAGTCTCGCCACCGCCGTCCCAGCCCTTGCCTCTCAGCGATGCTCGCGATGGCATGCGCGGCGGCGGTCGGAGGAAGCGCGGGCGGTCGTCGAAGCGTCAATCCCTCATCGTCAGCCGCGCCTGCATGAGCCTGCATCTCGGCCAGCACCTCGACAGTCACGGGAAGCGCGGCGTCCAACCCGAACGGATCGAACCCGCGGAACTCAATGGCCATCCCGGACTCGGCGAGCCGTTCGAGTCGCAGCACGGCGACCGCCGAGGCGGGGGAGCGGTAGTCGTGGAAGAGCGTGATCACGCCCCGCACGCTACGGGAAAGGACGGCCTGTTGCGGCCGTCCCCCCGTACCGGCGTTGGCGGGTCAGTGGATCTCGCCGCGCCAGGCGCCGGTCTCGTGGCCGCGCTGCTCGATGAACTCCTTGAACCGCTTGAGGTCGCCCTCAACCCGGTTGTCGATCATGTTGAGCGCGTCTGCCGCCTTCTCGGCGAAGCCCTCAGGTTCGTAGTGGAAGACCGCGCGCACGCGCGTCAGATTCTCACCCAGCGGGTCGAACGTGATCCGGCCGTCGTTGCGCACCTCGCCGATCGCCTTCCATGCGATGACCTGGTCAGGAACCTGGTCAATGATCTCGGCGTCCCATTCCCGGTCGACACCGGCGATGTCGGCCTTCCAGTGGAGTCGGTCGTCGCTGACCTGACGAACGTCCTCGACGCCCTTCATGAAGTTCGGAAACTCCTCGAACTGAGTCCACTGGTTGTAGACCGTGCTCACCGGCTGGTTGATGTCGATCGTCTTCTCAACCGTCGCCATAATTGTCCACTCCTTCTGCCTGGATTGACTGGGATGCACCGGGTCGGTCCTTCCCGGTCCCTGCCACGTTGCCCAACGGGTCGGGCGCCATAACCCGTCCGGGCGACCACTACTCTGGTGCAGATATGCCGGTGATGGTGACGGGTGCGAGCACGGCCGCGGGGCGCGCTGCGGTGGCTGCGCTGCTCGGCGTGGGCGGCGAAGTCCGCGTGTACGCGGACCCTGCGGATGGCGGCTCAGTCCTGGACGGCTGGCGCGCTGCAGCCTGCAAGATCGCTCGCGGGACACTGGATGACGAAGGCCGCGTCGAGCAAGCGCTCGAGCAGGTTCACACGGTCGCTCACCTGGCCAGCCGCCTGACCGACTCGGCGGATCGCACGCTCGATGAGCTGGCGGTCGTCGTCTCAGCCGCGATCGGCGCCGGATGCCGGAGGTTCATCTGGATGTCGCAGCTGCAGGCCGCAGACCCCGGAGCAAATCCTTACCTGCGGGCGTGCGCCGAGGGCGAGACGCTGCTGTCCGCTGCGCCCATGGAAACTGTGGTCTACCGCTGCGCGCTCACCTATGGCCCAGAGGACGAACTGACTGCGGCGCTGGCGCACGGCGCGCCCGCCGGACTCGACGGCGCCGCCCGGCATGCCCCGCTGTACGTCGAGGATCTGGCGGGCGCCGTCGTGGCGGCAGATCGGATGAGCCGAGGCGGCGAGGCGGCCGACCTTCACCTCGTGTTGGGCCTGGCCGGCCCTCAGGACGTGTCCCTGGACGAGTTCTGCCGCCTTCTCCCGGCCACGGGCACCGGCCGAAACTCCCCGCTGCCGGTGCATGTGGCCGATGTCCTCAACCGCGACCAGCCGCGCAGCGACGACATGCTCGGCATGCATGGCGTCGGGCCCGTCGAGGGGATCGCGCGGATGCGCCGGCGCCTCTGAGCTCCTCACGCGGGGTCAGGCGCCTCGGGCGTCAGCAGCAGCCGCGTCGCGATCACCGCGAGGAAGAGGCTGAACAGCTGCTGCAGCGCGACGCCGGTCAGCATGAGCGCGACGGAGGCGCCGGCCAGTGCGCCGAGGACACCGCTGGCGCCGATCAGGCCGCCCAGACGCCAGTCGGTGTAGCCGCGACGACTGTGACGGATCGAGCCGACCAGCGCGGTCGGGATGATCACCAGCAGCGACGTGCCTTCGGCCGCATGCTGGGAGAATCCGAACAGCAGCACCATGGCTGGCACCATGATCACGCCGCCGCCGACGCCCAGAAGGGCCGACAGCCAGCCCGCGGCCACGCCGAGCAGCGCCAGTCCGGCGTAGTGGGCTGGCGTCAGATCGAGCGGCCCGCCTGCCATCGCCGGCGCCAGAAGCATCCGCGCGGCGACGATCAGAAGCAGCGCCGCAAAGGCCTGCCGAAGGCGGCGCTCGCTGAGGCGGTGCATCACGCCGGCGCCGCTGTACGCGCCCACCAGCGCCCCCGCCGCGATCGCCAGGCCGGGGACGACCGCGACCGCGCCGTCCAGCGCGAAGGGGATCATCCCGGCTGTCGCCGTGAGCAGGATCGCGGCCAGCGACGTGGCATGCGCCGCATGCTGCGAGAGGCCGAGCAGCAGCACGAATCCGGGCACCAGCACCGTCCCGCCGCCGACGCCGAACAGGCCGGACATCAGCCCGGCGGCGACGCCGAGCGGCAGTCCGCGACGCAGGGCCAGGCGGGTGTGCTTTCGCATGTGCTCGGAGCGTAATCCCTGGACTGGCCGAGTCGGTTCAGCGGTCGTGACCTCGCCGCATGGTCGCGCCGGCTGATCGCTGCTGGCGCAATTGCGCAGCCGGTTCCTGCGCGTCCGTAGACTGCGCCCGGACCACGACGGCGCCGAGCGCCCGGCCGCCGTCCTCACGCGACGGAGGCCCGGTGCGCGATCGAGAGTTTCTCATCCTCCACGGCTGGCAGGGCTCTGATGAGGATCACTGGCAGACGTGGCTTGCGCGGCGGCTGCGCAGCGAGGGCGTAAAGGTCAGCTATCCGCAGCTGCCGCACAAGGACGACCCGTCATTGAGCGAGTGGCTGGATGCGCTGGCCGGGGAGCTCGCGGCGATGACCGCGGACGAGCGCGTCGTGATCTGCCATTCGCTGGCCGGGATCTTGTGGCTGCACCATTGCGCCCGCGGGGGGCGCTGGGTGTCCCGGGCCCTGCTGGTCGCTCCGCCGGGCCCGTCCACGGGGATCGCGGAGCTGGATGACTTCTTCCCGGTTCGGCTCGACGCGGGCGCGGTGCGGGAGATGGCAGAGGCGACGCAGCTGGTGTGCTCCGACAACGACCCGTACTGCGGCGAGGGCGCCAAGGCGCTCTACGGCGATCCCCTCGGCATCCCGACCCGCGTGCTGGCCGGCGGGGGCCACCTCAATGTCGAGGCGGGCTACGGACCGTGGCCCGTCGCCGCGGATTGGTGCGCTGGCGAGGGCGCTTGGTTTACTGGTGGGTAAGTTGTGCCCCGCGGGGACACTGGCGGTGCCGCTCGCTGTGGCGCGCTCGACGCCCGCGTCGGCCCTGGCGACGCCGAGGAGGAGTCCGTGAGGATCATCTGCCCGATCAAGCGCGTGCCCGACACCGCCGCCGAGAAGAAGCTGGATCCGGCCGACCGGACGGTTGACCGCGAGCAGTCTGATCCGGTGCTCAACGCCAACGACGAGTGGTCGATCGAAGAGGCGATGCGCATCTCCGAGCGCGACGGCGCGGAAGTGATCGCGCTGTGCATGGGCCCCGATGAGGCGCAGTCGACCATCCGCAAGGCGCTGTCGTACGGACTCGACGGCGCCATCCAGATCAGCGACCCGGCTCTGCACGGCTCGGACGCCGTGGCGACCGCCCGCGTGCTCGCTGCGGCGCTGCGCCAGGAGCAGTTCGACCTGATCATCATGGGCAACCAGTCCTCAGACGCGCGGACGATGCTGGTCCCCGCGCTGCTGGCAGAGTTCCTCGATCTGCCTGCCCTGACCTACGCGCGCAAGCTGGAGATCGACGGGAGCACGCTGACGGTGCAGCGCGAGAGCCCTTCGGGTCACGTCGTCGTGCAGGCGCAGATGCCCGCCGTCGTCAGCGTGGTCGAGGCGATCAATGAGCCGCGCTACCCGTCGTTCAAAGGGATCATGGCGGCGAAATCCAAGCCGCTGGATGTCCGCGATCTCGCGGCGATCGGCGTGGACGCCGCAGACGTCGGCCTCGAGGGCAGCTGGACGCAGGTCGTGGACGTCGTCGCGCGCCCGCCCAAGGAGCCGGGGAAGCGCGTCGAGGACGACGGCTCCGGGAGCGTCGGGGCCAAGGCGCTGGCCGAGTTCCTCGCCGAGCGCAAGTTCATCTGAAGGAGCGGGCAATGGGTGACATCCTCGTTTTGGCCGAGCATGACGCAGGCGTTCCGCGCAGGATCACGGGGCAGCTGCTGACCGCGGCGCGTGAGCGCGGCGCCGGCGCGGTGCACGCGGCGGTGTTCGGCGACAAGGCGGCGGAGGGCGCCGATCGCCTCGGCGCGCACGGCGCCGCCAAGGCGTTCGTGTGGGATTCCTCCGAAGCGGACGCCTATGTCACTGAGGCGCGGACCGCCGCGCTGGTCGCGGCGCTGCAGGCGTCGGGCGCGGACGTGGTGCTGTTCTCCTCCGAGCCGTTCACCACCGACGTGGCGGCGCGCGCCGCGGTGCGCGTGAACGCGGGCATCATCACCGATGCGGTGGATCTGGAAATGGACGGGGATGCGGTGGTCGCGACGAAGGCCATCTTCGGGGGCGACATGATCTCTCGCTGCCGGGTGCGTCCAGGCCGCCCGCAGTTCATCGGCGTGAAGGCGAACGCCTTCACGGCCCAGGAGGCGGGTGGGGCGCCGGCCGAGATCGTCGCCCTGGATGTCCAGCTGGACGACACTGCCAGGCGCGCGAGCGTCGTCGACGTCGTCGAGCAGGAGAGCGGAGGGCGGCCGGAGATGACAGAGGCGTCGATCATCATCGCCGGCGGGCGCGGGCTGGGCGACGCGGAGTCGTTCCGGCTGCTTGAAGAGCTGGCCGACGCGCTCGGCGGCGCGGTCGGCGCGTCGCGCGCCGCCACGGACGCCGGCTGGTACCCCCACCAGCATCAGATCGGTCAGACCGGCAAGACCGTCGCCCCGCAGCTGTATCTCGGCGCAGGGATCTCCGGCGCGATCCAGCACCGGGCCGGGATGCAGACGTCCCAGGCGATCGCAGTCATCAACAAGGACGCAGACGCTCCGATCTTCTCGATCGCCGACTTCGGCGTGGTCGGAGACCTCCACAAGGTCATCCCCCCGCTGATCGAGGAGATCCGCAAGCGCCGGGAGTAGCCGTTCGCGCCGGCCGGGTGCGTTCGGTTCCACCGGTGCGACACAACGCACCCGCGAGGGGGATCGGCTGTCGCGGCCCCCGCGCGCGGCCTCGCCGGCCTCGGACGCGCTACCGTCATCTCGTGACCATCTACCTTGACCACGCGGCGACCACGCCGGTGGCGCCGGACGTGCTGGGCGCGATGCTGCCGTTCCTGTCTGAGGAGTACGGCAACCCGTCGTCGCCGCACTCCAGGGGGCGCGCGGCGCGCGCAGCGGGCGAGGGCGCGCGCGAGCAGGTGGCCGAGGCCCTGGGCGTCACCCCGCTGGAGGTGCTGTTCACCTCCGGTGGCACCGAATCGGACCATCAGGCGATCAAAGGCGTCGCCTGGGCCGCCCGGCAGGCCCGGCGCGGCGCGCATATCGTCACGACGGCGATCGAGCACCACGCGGTGCTCGATTCGTGCCGGTGGCTGTCAGATCGCCAGGGCTTCGAGCTGACGGTGCTGCCGCCCGAGCCGGACGGCGTCGTCGATCCGGATCGGCTGCTGGCC
>DATKBU010000218.1:0-5904 GCA_035513815.1 Egibacteraceae bacterium | reverse complement strand
GATCCACCTCTGCCACCGAGCAGTTCAGCTCCTGCCGCAGCCGCGCCACCAGCGACTTCACCACCCCCCGCTTCGCCTTCAGAGACCCAGCAGCCGGAATATGAAGCTCCACCGTCACCAACCCAGCAAACACAGAGCCTCAGCTCCTCCCTCAGAGTCAAGCCGCAGGACCCGAGGCCGGTGCGGCACTCACGCGCCATGCTCGTCCGGCGCCGTCGACGCAGCCGATAGTCGGCAAAGGCCGCAGCGCAAACGGTAGTCGGCAGAGGCCATCGGCGCGATCGCGGTGGGTCGGTCGAAGATCCGGGCACACGCCGAGAGCGCGCCGATGGCCGGCGCCGACGGAGCCGCGAGGGCGCCGACTGGACCTGGCAAGCCGATGGCCGGCGCCGACGTCACGAGACCTACGTGCGCGCGACCTCTCGGGACTCGTAGACCTCGAACTCGTCCCCTTCCTTGATGTCCTGGAACTTCTCAAGCCCAACGCCGCATTCGAAGCCGGTGGCCACCTCGGTCACATCATCCTTGAACCGCCGCAGCGAGCCGATGCGGTCGTCGGCGACGACGACGCCGTCTCGCACCACCCGAACCGAGGCGTTGCGCCGCAGATTGCCTTCGGTGACGTAGCAGCCGAAGACGAAGCCTGCGCGGGGGACGCGGAAGACCTCCCGCACTTGGGCCCGCCCGGTGACGACCTCCTCGAACTTCGGCGCGAGCATGCCTTTCACGGCGCGCTCCACGTCCTCCACTGCCTGGTAGATGACGGAGTACTGGCGCAGGTCGACGCCGGATTCATCGATCGCGGCCCGGGCGTTGGCCTCGGGGCGCACGTTGAACGCGATGATGACCGCATCCGAGGTCTCGGCCAGATTGACATCGTTCTCGGTGACCGCGCCGACGCCCTTGTGGACGATGTTGACGCGGACTTCCGGCAACTCGAGCTTGTTCAGCGCATCCGCGACGGCCTCCACGGAACCAGCGACGTCGCCCTTGACGATCAGGTTCAGCGTGCGCAGCTGACCTTCGGCGATGGCGCCGGACAGGTCCTCCAGGCTCAACGTCTTGCGGCTGGCCAGCTCCATGCGGCGCAGACGCGCCTGACGGCTTTCGGCGATGTCGCGAGCAGTCCGCTCGTCGGCGACGACGCGGAACTCCTCGCCGGCATCCGGCACCTCGGTCCAACCCAGAACCTGGACCGGCATCGACGGGCCCGCCTCCTCGATTGGCTCGCCGACGTCGTTGAACATCGCGCGGACCTTGCAGTCTGCACCGCCCGCCACCAGCGGATCTCCGATGCGCAGCGTGCCGTGCTGCACCAGCACGGTCGCCACGGCGCCGCGACCGCGGTCGAGATGCGCCTCGATCACCGCACCCCGCGCGCGCCGGTCGGGGTTGGCCTTGAGGTCGGCGACGTCGGCTTGCAGCAGCACCATCTCGAGCAGTTCATCGAGGTTCTGCTTGGTCATGGCCGACACCTCGACCATGGTGGTCTGCCCGCCGAACTCCTCCGCCACGAGATCGTGCTCGGTGAGCTGGGTGCGAACGCGCGTCGGGTCAGCGCCCTCCTTGTCGATCTTGTTGATGGCGACGATGATCGGCACATCCGCGGCGCGGATGTGGTTGATCGCCTCGACCGTCTGCGGCTTCACGCCGTCGTCGGCGGCGACCACGAGGATCGCCACGTCGGTGACGCTGGCGCCGCGGGCGCGCATCTGAGTGAAGGCCTCGTGGCCAGGGGTGTCGATGAAGGTGACCGCGCGGCCATTGCGCGCCACCTGATAGGCGCCGATGTGCTGGGTGATGCCGCCCGCCTCTCCGCTGACCACATCAGTCGAGCGGATGGCATCCAGCAGCAGCGTCTTGCCGTGGTCGACGTGGCCCATGACCGTGACCACGGGCGCGCGCGGGCGCAGATCCTCTTCCGCGTCCTCAGCCTCAGGGCCGAATGCGATCTCATCGGGGGTGGTGAAGACGACATCGACGTCCATCTCCGCCGCAACGATCTCGATGAGGTCCTCGGACATCGACTGGGTCACCGTGATCATCTCGCCCATGCCGAACAACAGCCGCACGATGTCGGTCGCGTTCACGCCGATGAGCTTGGCGAACTCGCCGACGGTGATCCCCGGGATCACACTGACCGGTCCCGAGACCGCCGCCTTGACTGGTCCCGAGCGCCCACGCCGCGGCTGGGCCTCCGCCTCGAAGACATCCTGAAGGGTGGGGTCCTTCTTGCGCTTGCCCTTCTTGCCTCTTCTGGCGCGATCACCGCCGGGGCCCGGCGGACCGCCCGGGGCACCCGGGGCACCCGGGGCGCCGGGAGCGGCGCCGGGGGCGCCAGGAGCGGGAGCTCCGGGTCGCCTTCCGGGGGCTGGAGCAGGGCGCCCAGGCGCACCCGGCGCCGGACGGCCGCGGCCTGGTGGGGCAGGGCGGGCGCCGCCGGGCTGATCGCGCGGGGCTGGGCGCACCGGCGGAGGGATGTAGCGCTTGCCGCTTCCTTCCTTGGGCAGCTCATGCTCCAGCCGGCGCCGCGGCTCAACCGGCATGCCGGTGGCGGCGGGGCCCAGCGGGCGACGAGGCGGGAGAGTCGGCTGGCCGGGGCGCGGCGGGGTTCCTGGACGCGGCACACCGGGGATCCCCCGCGGCAGCTCGTCCTCCGGTCCGGTCGGCTGCGCGCCGGCTTCGCCGGGACGCGGTGCAGGGCGCACGAGCCCTGCCTCCGCGGCCCGCGAGGCGGCGGCAGCGGGGTCGATCCGCTCCGGCGCCTGCACGGTCGCTGGGGGGCCGACCTCAGCTGCGGGCTCTTCGTCCTGCGGCGCCGGCGCGTCGGGCTCTCCGCCGACGCTCACGCCAGTCTGGCCGGCTGGGCGGAACGGCGTTGCCGGAGGGCGGAAGCGCCGAGTCTGCTCACCGTCCTCCGGCTCGGTCCCCGATTCGGCGGCGGCCGGCGCGGCGGGCTTGACGCCCCCCTGGCGCAGATGAGGGGGGAGGATGCGGCGGGCCTTCGCCTCAGGCGCCGGCGCGATAGCCGCGACGTCATATTCCTCGGCCTCGCGCCGCGCTTTCTCTTCCTCGGCGCGGCGGCGCGCCTCGCGCTGCTTGCCCAGGCTCTCGCGGAAGCGAGCCGCGTCAGCGTCCTCCACGGTGGACGAGTGAGACTTCGCCTCGACGCCCAACTCCGCCAATCGGCGAATGACGTCCTTGTTGGGAAGTCCCGTCTCTTTTGCCAGCTCGTAGACTCGAACCTTGCTCACGGAAAGCTCACTCACTCCTGTCACGCCTCTCGCGCGCTTACTGCGCTGCCCTGGGCCAGAGCGCCTGCGACGGCGCCGCGTCCTCGATCAATGCTCATCAACGTCTCCGTCGTCTTGTCTGTGCGTCGCGCGCCCCATGCGGCGGCCCGATCGCCGTGCGGGGACGCCGGATCCGTCACACTGAATCGATCACCCCGCAGGGCGCGGACCACTGAGGCGCCGCCCCAGCTGAGCGCCGCGCCGGCGCATGCGGGCCGCCGACCGATCGGCGCCCCTCGGCCGCCGAGTCCAGCGACAGGGTCCACCGCGACGCTTCGGCCCAGCCGCTCCAGCTGCGATTGGTCAGCTCGTCGCCAGCAGGCGGCACGGGTGCGGAGAGGCGCCGGCACAATCTTAACCCTCCTCAGCCGTCGATGCCGGAGCCACCGAAGCCGAGCCGGTGGCTGCCTCCACCCCGACCTCCTGAGAGGCGGGCGCCCCATTCTGCGCCACCGGGTTCCCGTACTCGTCGATCTCGCCTCGCTCATAGGCCGCTTGGAAGGCCGCCTGCTCCTCGGCGAACTGGCTCTCGCTCTTGATGTCGATCCGCCACCCGGTCAGCCGGGCCGCCAGGCGCGCGTTCTGGCCCTCGCGTCCGATCGCCAATGACAGCTGATAGTCAGGCACCACCACCAGGGCGGTCCCGTCGTCGGGATACAGGTAGACCTCCTGCACCTTGGCGGGGGACAGCGCATTGGCCACGAGGGCCGCGGGCTCCTCGGCCCACGGCACGATGTCGATCTTCTCCTCGCTGAGCTCCTCCACGATCGCGCGCACGCGGCTTCCGCGCGCGCCGACGCAGGCGCCGACCGGGTCGACAGACGGATCCAGCGACTGGACTGCGATCTTGGTGCGGTAGCCGGCCTCGCGCGCGATTCCCTTGATCACCACGAGTCCGTCAGCGATCTCCGGAACCTCCAGCCGGAACAGCTCCTCGACCAGCTTGGGGTGGCTGCGGCTGCAGATGATCTGCGGCCCCTTGACCGAGCGGCGGACCTCGACGATGTAGGCGCGCAGACGCGTGCCGTGCTCGTAGCGCTCACTGGGCACCTGCTCCGCGTAGGGCAGGACCGCCTCGGCGTTGCCCAGATCCAAGACGGTGACGCGATTGTCATGGATCTGGATGGTCCCGGTGACGAGGTCCCCCTCCTTGCCCGAGTACTCGCCGTAGGTCATCTCGCGCTCAGCCTCGCGCAGACGCTGCATCAGCACCTGCTTCGCAGTCTGGGCGACAATCCGTCCGAAGTCGTGCGGAGTGTCCTCCCACTCCGACAGGATGTTGCCCTCGTCATCGAGCTCCTGGGCGTACACGGTCACGTCGCCCGTCACGCGGTCGATGACAACGCGGGCTTCCTCTGCCTCAGCAGTGGATCGCTTGTACGCGCTGGCCAGCGCACTCTCCAGGGCCTCGATCACGGTGTCGAATCCGATGCCCTTCTCCCGCTCGATACTGCGCAGCGCCTCGATCTCGACCTTCATCGGCTCGTCATCTCCTCACGCGCTCCTTCGGCGGTCACCACGGCAGAGCCTGCGTCGCTTTGACGATCTCGCGGTACGGCACGCGGACGTCATCGCCTCCCACCTCAAGCACGACGACCTCATCCTCCGCCGCAGTCACCGTGCCCGTGACGTGGCGCGATCCCCCGTCGGGCTGCTCGCGCTGAACCCGGACCTGGCGGCCCACGACTCGGTCGAAGTCGCCCTGATCGGTCAGCGGCCGATCCGTCCCCGGTGAGGTGACCACCAGCTCATACCGGCTCGGGAGCGGGTCGCTCTCGTCCAGACGTGCGGACACGCGCCGCGACAGCTCCTGGCACGTGGTCAGATCCACTCCGCCTTTTCGGTCGATGCAGATGCGGAGCACCTGACGAGGTCCCGCTCCCCGGATCTGGGCTTCGACGACATCCACGCCGAGGTCCGCGGCGAGCGGGTCCACGAGGGGTCGAAGCCACGCCGTCGCGTCGCTCATTCGCCTCACCTCGCTTCGCTCGCTCTCTGAACACTCCAACTGCGCGAAACAATATGTGGGCGTGGCCGCCCACTCGCATGCTGCCGGCTCGGTTCGCACGGACGATGCGAGGCGCATGCGGCGCTCCGCCTTGAGCGGCAAAGCACCACGATCCGCACCGACCTGGACAGGACGAACCTCTCGGCCCGACGTCCTCCACGAAAGCTAGCAGCTGCGCCTGATCCGAGCAATCGCCCCGGCGGCGCGGCGCAATGACGACGCGCAGAGCGCATACACCACCAACACCGCAAATCCCAGCCGTGCCGACCAGATTCGCCTTCCAGGTGGGCATAACGGCGAGCTGCAGCGGGCAAGGGGGCTGTGCACGAACTCAACCGAGGAGGTGAGCCGATGGCTCGCTACATGGACACCGATCTGGCGGAGGCGCGGACTGTGACGGCAGGCGCCACCCCGAACCTCATCCGGTGGGGGGCCGTGTTCGGGGGCGTTGTCATGGGTCTCTCGCTGCTGCTCCTGTTGACGGCGCTCTGGATCGCGATGGCCTACGCAGGCGGCATTGAGGCGATGCAGGACAACCTTGCGTGGTGGACCGCCGGATCAGCGGTCGTCGCGATGTTCGTCGGCGGCATGCTCGCCGGCTGG
>DATKBU010000217.1:0-5583 GCA_035513815.1 Egibacteraceae bacterium | reverse complement strand
GTGACCAGCTCGGCGCTGACCAGGCGCGCGCCCAGCGGCATGCGGCGAGTGTCGGAGACCGCGAAGTACACCTCGCCGCCGCGGAAGAAGACACGGCCCTCAGCCTGCGGGGTGGCGACCTTCAGCGCCCCTGACTTCTTGGTCAGCGCGAGGAGCTGAAAGATGTCGGTGAGAGCGAACTCGCCGAGTGTGCCTTCAAGCATCGGATGTGCCGTTCACGGACGGGGCGGACGGGACTGAGGGCTAATTCCAGGTCGGTGAGGCGGCACCGATTGCCTGCGCCTCGCCGTTCATCGGGTCGAGCAGCGCGGGGTCGACGTCTTCCTCCTCAGGCACGTACTCGAGGACCTCGCCGATCACGTCGGCAGCGCGACGCATCTCGTAGAGCATGAAGCCGATCTTGGCGGCGCGTGCCGTGACCGCTGCCAGGACCGCCTGGTCGCGGGCCGACATCAGGAAGACGAAGCCGTGCTCGCCCTCGACGAAGATCTGGTTCAGCTCGCCGACGCCCAGCCCACTCGCGGCCTGCTCGCCGAGACTCAGCAGCGCCGCGGACATGGCGCCCAGGCGGTCCTCATCGATCTCGGGCGGCAGCGCGGAGGCCATCGCGAGACCGTCGAAGCTCACGACGGCCGCGGCCTCGACATCTGGCGAGGAGCGGATGAACTCATTGAGGGCAGCTGCGAGGCGCTCGGCCTTGGTCTCGCTCATGACGTACCTTCGTGACTTGGAGATGGCTGCGGTCACGGTGGGCATCGGCACAAGCAGTGCGCCACTTTATGACGCATCCGAGACTCTCAACGTCTCGAAGAAGGTCCTATCGCCCCAGCGCCGCACGGGCGGCTGCGCGCATGGTCTCCACAGGCGCCGGGACGCCGGTCCAGCGCTCGAATGACAGGGCTGCCTGGCCCACGAGCATGCTCAGACCGTCGTGCGCCGCCGCGCCGGCGGAGCGCGCGGCGAGCAGGAACGGCGTCTCAGAGCGGCCATAGATCAGGTCCACGGCGATCTGGTCCCCTCGCAGCGCCATGAGAGGGTCCGCAAGCCGCTCCCCCGCCAGCCCCAGCGACGTCGCATTGACCACGACCGATGCATCCGCCAGCACCTCGCTGAGCTGATCCGTCCCGTAGGCGGTCGCCTCTGCGCCGCTCGCAGCCGCCAGCTCGGCGACTGTGGCGGCCGCTTCCGCCTGACGGGCCACCACCTTGACCGACGCCTCCGCCCGGCCAAGCGCCACCGCCGCTGCCCGTGCGGCGCCGCCTGCGCCGAATAGCAGCACGGGATCGCCGGCAGTCAGCCCCACCTCGGCCTGGAACATCTCCACCAAGGCCGGCGCATCCGTGTTGTCGGCGACCAGCAGCCCATCCTCCCACCACAGCGTATTGGCGGCGCCGACGGCTTCGGCCTCAGGCGCGCGCCGCTGGGCCAGTTCCCACACGGCGCGCTTGTGCGGCACGGTCACGTTGACCCCGAGGACACCGAGCGCCCCCAGACCGGCGACCGCCTGCGCGATGTCATCGGGCGAGATGTCCAACGCGACGTAGACAGCGTCGATACCGGCCTCGGCGAAGGCAGCGTTGTGCATCTGCGGCGACACGCTGTGCGCCACGGGGTGCCCGAGGACGCAGGCGAGGCGAGTGGAGGAGGTCGGCAGCCGATCCATCGGGGATGGAGGCTACCCGGCCGCCTGCGCCTCGGCCTTGAGCTGGTTGTGCTCCTCAAGCGTGGTGGAGAACCCGTGCTCGCCGGTCTCGGGGTTGATCACCACGTAGTACAGGTACTCGGCGTCGGCGGGCGCAGCCGCGGCGTCGATGGCCGAGCGGCCCGCGCCCGAGATCGGAGTTGGCGGCAGCCCGTCGACCGCGTAAGTGTTCCACGGGGAATCGACCTCGAGATCCTCGAACGTGACCCGGTCCTTGTGGCCGCCGAGGGCATACAGGACGGTGGCGTCGATCTGCAGCCGCATCGGGAGCTCGAGGCGGTTGTGGATGACGGCGCTGATGACCGGCTGCTCGTCGCGGATGCGCGCCTCGCGCTCGATGAGCGACGCGACGATCAGCGTCTGATAGCGGTCCATGCCGGGCGCAGGGGTGATCTCGGTCATCACCGTTTCAGTCTGCTCGACCAGGCGTGCGAGCACCTGCTGGGGGTCCGCGCCGACCACGAAATCATAGGTCGCTGGGAACAGCAGCCCTTCGAAGGGCTCAGCGCCCTCCGGCAGCGTGTCCAGCGGCACCCAGGCGGGCAGCGCGATCGCGGACAGCGCTTCGCGCAGCTCTTCGAGGGTCAGCCCACTGCCCTCCGCCGCAGCCAGGCGCTCCAGCGTCTGCTCGACGGTCAGGCCCTCAGGAATTGCGACTTTGTAGGTCTCGGCTTCCGGCGGTCCCTGACTCAGCACCGCGAGAATCTGCTCGGCGTCCATGCCGGGCTGGATCTCATAGCTGCCCGCCCTGATCTGAGATGCCCGGCCGTCCACCTGGGCGAGCAGCTTGAACGCCAGCGTCGACCGGATCAGGCCGGCGTCGGCCAGAAGCTGGCCGACCTGGTCGGCCGTGGCGCCTTCCGGCACCTCGATCTGCACCGGGCCCTCAGCCACCTCCTGCGGCGCGGCCACTGAGCTGGACGCCACGAGATAGCCGCTGATCAGCAGAACCCCAGCCGCGACCACGGCGAGGAACGCCTTCGACCCCTTCGACAGTGCCATTGCTCCGTCCTACCCTCCCATGCTCCGACCGACCGCCATCACGGCGCCAGCGGCCGGTGCGCGTCGAGCCAGCCCTGCAGCACGATGGCCGCCGCAACCCGGTCGCGCTCCTGCCGCCGCTCCTCGCGGCCGCGATCCGCGCCGAGCAGCACCCGCTCTGCCTCGGCCGAGCTGAGCCGCTCGTCCCAAAGCTCCACCCGCAGATCGCGCTCCTGCAACTGTGCGGCGAGCCTTCGCGCCATCGCCGTCGAAGCCGTTTCCCGACCCGACATCGCTTTGGGCAGTCCGACCACCACAGTGTCGCACGACAGCTCCCGCGCCAGCGATTCGAGCCGGTCAGCCAGGTCATCGCCGGCTGGCAGCGTGTCGAAGGGGGTGGCGACGAGGCCGAGCGGGTCGCTGATCGCGATTCCCACTCGCACCGTTCCGGCGTCGACGCCCAGCACGCGCCCCATCGTGATCTCGGGCCTAGATCCCGGCGGCCGCCGACGGCGCCGCGACCGTCATGAGCCGTGGGGGACCGTGTCCCCGAGCCGCTCCCGCGCCGCCTGCCGGGACGCCTCGATCGCCTCGGCGATGCGCTCGCCCTGGCGGCCGCCCGCCTGCGCGACATCGCCGCGACCGCCGGCCCCCCCGCCGACCGCCTGCGCCCCGGGGCGCAGGATGTCGCTGGCCTGCAGCCCGCGCTCCACCAGATCTGAGCTGACCACGGCGACCAGCTGCGCGCTGCCGTCGGGGGCCGCCGACCCCAGGATCACGACCCCGCTGCCCGCCCGGCTGCGCAAGTCGATAGCCAGCGCCTTCAGCCCGTCGCGGTCGGCGCCGTCGATGACCTCGCCGATCACGGCCGCGCCGTCGACGCGCTCGGCGGACTCCAGCAGCCCGCTGGCGGACGCGGTCAGCGCCCGCTGGCGCGCCGCAGCCACCTCCTTCTCCGCGGCTCGGACCCGCTCGAGCAGCCCGGCGATGCGCTCGACTACCTGGTCGCTGGGGACCTTCAGCAGCCGCGCCGCCTGCTCGGCCACCAGCCGCTCCTTGGCCAGATGGGCGAACGCCTCCGGCCCTGTCGAGGCCTCGATGCGCCGCAGGTTCGCCGCGATCGACCCCTCCGACAGGATGGTGAACAGCCCCACCTCGCTGGTGTGCTGGACGTGCGTGCCGCCGCACAGCTCCGCCGAGAAGTCGCCGATCTGCACGACCCGCACCCGCTCGCCGTACTTCTCGCCGAACAGCGCGATCGCCCCCATCCGGCGGGCCTCATCCTGTGTCGTCTCGACGGTTCGGATCTCTGGGTCCGCCGCGATCCGCTGGTTGACCAGCTGTTCGACCAGGCTCAGCTGCTCTGGCGGGACCGCCTCGAAGTGCGGGAAGTCGAAGCGGAACCGGCCCGCGTCGATCGCCGAGCCGGCCTGGGCCGCATGGTCGCCGACGACCTCCTTCAGCGTCGCGTGCAGCACGTGTGTGCCAGTGTGGCCCCGGCGGATCGACGCGCGGCGCGCATGGTCGATCTCCGCATGCGCCTCCTGGCCGGCCTGGAGCTCGCCTGCCTCCACCACACCGCGGTGCACGATCAGGCCCTGCAGCGGCGAGACGGTGTCGCTCACCCGGAACCGGCCCGTGTCGGTCGAGATCAGCCCATGATCGCCGAGCTGGCCGCCGCCCTCGGCGTAGAACGGAGTGCGCGGCAGCACGATCTCCAGCTCGTCGCCCTCCTCGGCGACCTCGAGAAGGCCTGCAGGGCTGACCAGCGCAGCCACGCGGGCCTCGGCGGCCTCCTCGGCGTAGCCGAGGAACTCCACCGCGCCAGAGCGGTCCCCCGCCGCGCGATAGACATCGGCGCCGATGCCGCCATCGCGCCCCTCTCGAACGGCAGCGCGGGCGCGGGTGCGCTGACCCTCCATGAACCCCGCGAAGGCGTCGCGATCCAGGTCGAGGCCCTGCTCCGCGGCGATCTCCAGCGTCAGATCGATCGGGAAGCCGTACGTGTCGTGCAGCACGAATGCGCTATGGGCGGACAACGCCTTCTCGCCGGCGGCCTTGGCCTCCGAGATCGCGCTCTCCAGCATCGACATGCCGGTGCGCAGGGTCCGCGAGAAGCTGTCCTCCTCGGCGGTGGCGACGCGCGTGATGAGCTCTGACTGCTGGCGCAGCTCCGGCCACGCATCTGCCAGCGTGTCCATGACCGTCCTCATCATCTCGGCCATGACCGGGCGGTCGGACCCGAGCAGTCGCGTGTGGCGCACCGCCCGGCGCAGCAGCCGGCGCAGGATGTAGCCGCGAGCCTCGTTGGATGGCAGCACGCCGTCGGCGATCAGCAGCGCGGAGGTTCGCGAGTGCTCTGCGACCACCCGCAGGCTCACGTCGCGCTGCTCGTCGGCGCCGTAGCCCACTTCGGTCAGCTCGCTGGCGCGGTCGAGCATGGGGCGCAGCACGTCGGTCTCGTAAACGTTGGGCACATCCTGCAGCAGCACCGCCATGCGCTCCAGTCCCATGCCGGTGTCGACGCTCGGCTTGGGCAACTGGCCCAGGACGTTGCCGTCCGAGTCCTGCTCGTACTGCATGAACACGAGGTTCCAGAACTCCATGAACCGGGTCTCGTCGACGGCCGGCCCGCCGTCAAGGCCGTGCTCGGGTCCGCGGTCGTAGTACAGCTCGCTGCACGGGCCGCACGGCCCGGCGCCGCCGGTTGACCAGAAGTTGTCCGAGACGTCGAGCCGCTGTCCGCCGTCGGGCACCCCGATGCGCTGGATGCGCTCCAGCGGCACGTCGGTCTCCGACAGCCACAGCTGCTCGGCCTCGTCATCGTCTTCGAACACCGTGACCCAGATCCGCTCGGGCTCGAAGCCGAAGCCGGAGGTGGACAGCTCCCAGGCCCAGGC
>DATKBU010000216.1:0-5046 GCA_035513815.1 Egibacteraceae bacterium | reverse complement strand
GTGGGCGAGCCTGCCGATCGTGGCGACCCAGGGCGACTCGCTGTCCCGCCTGGTCACGACGCATGGGCTCGGCCTGACGGTGCCCGCCGAGGACGTCGACGCGCTCGCCGAGGCGATCCGCCGGCTGCGGGAGGACAAGGACCTGTACGCCAGCTGCCAGTCGAGCGTGGAGGCCCTCGCGCCGGAGATGACCTGGGAGAAGGCGCTCGCGCCGATCATGGACTTCTGCCGCCGGCCGCACCGCGCGCCGGACAAGGCCGGGCGGCCGGCGACATATGTGCGCGGGGGGACCGCCGGCCTCGGGCGCAGCGCGCGCTACTACGCGCGGCGGTTCTTTGCCTACTACCGCTCTGCCGGCGCGAAGACCGCGCTGACCCACGCCCGCAACTTCACGCGCGCGCGGCTCGGCAGGTAGCGGTGTCCCCGGGGCGGGGCGGCGGGCTGGTCGCAGGCGTCCTGCCGGCGCCGCTGCGGGATCCCGCCCAGCGCCGCGGCCTGCTCGGGTGGCTGGGCGTCGGGCTCGCCGTGCGCTTGCTGCTCATGCCGTTCTCGGTCAGCGCCGACCTGCTGGCGATCTACTGGCGGTCGCACCTGATCGCCTATGACGGGCAGCTGTTCGGTTCCTATCTGGTGAACATGGGCGCGCACTACGTGCATGCCGCGAGCCTGCGCCTGCTCGCCCCCCTCCTCCCGGCCCCCGACGAGGTGTGGACCGACCCGTGGTGGTGGGCGGACTCGAGCGCGCTCGCGCCGCAGGTGCAGCGCGCGTTCAGCGAGTCCCCCGGTGCCTACCAGACGCTGTTCGCCCTCAAGCTGCCGTATCTCGCGGCTGATCTGGCGGCGGGGCTGCTGCTGCTGGCGCTGGTCGGCGCCTGTCGCCCGGCGCTGGTCCGCCGCGCCTGGGCCTTCTGGATGCTTTCGCCGATCGGGCTGTACGCGACCTACGTCTTCGGCCGCTACGAGGCGCTGGCGGTCGTGTTCGTCGTCGGAGCGCTGTGGGCCTGCGAGCGCGAGCGGCCCTGGCTGGGCGCCCTGCTGCTCGGGGTGGGCATCACCATGCGCGGCTACCCGCTGCTGCTGGTTCCCGTGTTCGCGCTGATCGTATTCCGCCGGCCCCTGCGACAGGCGGCGTGGGCGGCGGTCGCGCTGGCGCCGTTCGCGGCCATCATGGCCTCGAACCGGATGCTGGCCGGCACCGTCGGGGAGCTGGCCACGCTGCGGGACTTCCACACCGGGACGACGTTCTTCGCTTACACCCTGCCGGTCGAGGGGGACGGGCAGGTGTACGTCTTCTTCTTGTTCGCCCTGACTGTCTATGGCGCCCTCGCGGGCAGGGCCTGGGGGTGGTGGTCCCGGCCGGGCGAGATCTCCCAGCTGTGGCTGTGGCTGCTGGTGTTCCACGCGGGCATGTTCGCCCTGGCCACGTTCTCGGCTCACTACTTCATGTGGATCACGCCATTCGTGGCGCTCGCGCTGGCGCGGCGCGAGCAGTGGCGCGGCGTGCTGCCGCTGCACCTGCTGCAAGCGGGGGCCGTGCTGGCGATCGCTGATCTGCTCGGCGGCCCCGGGACGCTTCTCGGGCTGTTCGAGCCGCTGGAACCTGACCTCGTGGCCGCCGCGCCGAGCCTGCGCGAGGCGCTGCTCGGCTCACCCGGCCTCGTCGTGCAGGGCCTTGGCCTGCTCCGCACGGGTTTCTTCGCCGCGATGCTCCTGCTCGTCTGGCCCGCCGTCCGCGAGCTCGCGGTCGGCGAGCTTCGAGGTGGCGATCTTCGGGCTGGTCTCGGAGCTCGCGACACCCCCGTCGGCGACGTCGCGCCCCGCCGCGCCGCCGCGGCTGGCGCGCAGGCCCCGCACGCCGAGCCAGAGCGCGCCGACGACCAGCGCGAGCCACACAGCCGCGAATCCCGGCTGTTCCGCTAGCAGCCGCCGGGCGCCCGCGCCGACGACTCCGGCGAGCGTGCTGGCGCCGGCGGCGCGGTCAGGCGCCCCGACCACGCGGAACGCCAGGTCTCCGTCCTGCGGAAGGCCGTCGATGACGAGCTGACCGTGCGGGTAGGCGTCGTTGACCAGCGTTGCCAGCCCTGGATCGCCCAGCTGGGGAGCGTTCGCCCAGAGCGCGAGCCGGCTTTCGCCGCTCCAGCTCACGGCGATCACCGCGAGCTCAGGCGCCGGTGCCGGCTCGTCGAAGCGCACCTGGGTCCAGCGGTTGTCCGCGATCTCGGTCCCGGCGGCCTCCGCCTCGGCGATCGTCGGGCCGTCGAAGCCGTCCAACAGCGCCACGGTCAGCCGACCTCGAGGGTCCGGGGCCGCGGCGTAGGCGGCGAGGAGAAGATCCACGCCGCGGATCGCCTTCGCGGCCGGCTGGAACGACTGGCCGACGCTGCGTCCGGCACTTAGATCGATCGGCGTGCTGACGGTCGGCTGGAACGCGTCGCCCGCCGCGCGGGCGCAGCCGGCGATGGCGAGGACAGCCAGCGCTGCGGTGGCGATCCCCGCGAAGGCTTTTCCCATAGCCGTAACGCTAGTGCACCGCACCAGCTGACCCGGCCCTCAGCGTGAGTAGTTCTAAAGTGACATTGCGTGACTGCCGATAGCCCCTTTGACCAGCGAGGACTACGCGGCGGGGGTTCGGATCCGAATGAGGTCGACCAAAAGGCGGCTGAGCCGGGGAGGGCTCGTCGCACTGCTGGCGGTCAGCGCGCTGGTGGTCTCCGCCTCGGCGGCGTCGGCATCGTCGTTCGCGTCCTCCGAGGAGTCGTTCGTCGAGAAGATCAACGCCGAGCGGCGTGCGGCCGGCCTGAGCAATCTTGTGGTCAACACCCAGCTCACTCGCATCGCTCGCGGATGGACCGCAGCGATGGCCTCTGTCGACGAGATGTCGCACAACCCTGATCTGGCCTCCCAGGTCAAGGGCGACTGGCAGGCTGTGGGCGAGAACGTGGGCTACACGATGAAGACCGGCGCCTCAACCGCAGAGCTGGTCGACCGGCTCCACGTCGCCTTCATGGACTCGCCCGGTCACAAGGCCAACATCCTGGGCAACTACAACCAGGTCGGCGTGGGGGCCACGATCACGAGCAGCGGCAAGATGTGGGTGACCGTCAACTTCATGCGCGCTCCGACTGTGCCCGCCTGGCGCCCGATCTATGAAGCCGTGTCCGTGTCCCGAAAGGTCTTCGGGGATGCGGGCGCCGGCGGCGTCCAGGCCTCCTACGTCGTGCTGGGCCGCTCCGACCTGTTCGCCGACAGCCTGGCTGGCGCCGGCCTGGCAGGCGCACAGGCGCCGCTTCTGCTCACCCCCGGGGGGAGCGCCATCGATCCCGATCCCGTGCTGCACCCGGCGGCGCAGGCGGAGATCGACAGAGCGCTCGGCGGCAAGGGCCTCGTGTATCTCCTCGGCGGTCCTACAGCGGTGTCCTCGCGGATCGAAGCCGATCTGAACGCCAGCGGCTACGCGACGAAGCGCCTCGCCGGAGCGTCGCGAGTCGAGACGTCGGTGCGAGTGGCCGAGGAGGTCATCGCCCGCCGCGGCGCCACTGGCGAAGTCCTGCTGTCTCGCAGCGACGAGTGGGCCGATGCGGTGACCGGCGGCGCCTACGCCGCGCACTCCGGCAGTCCTGTGGTGCTCACGAATCGCGAGAGCCTGCATCCGGCCGTCATCTCGTTCCTGGCGAAGACCAACCCGTCGCGGCGCTGGGCGCTGGGCGGGAAGGCGGCGCTGAGCGACGAGCTCGTGAAGCAGGCGGGCGCCAGCCGTGTCGCGGGCGCGGATCGAGCCGCGACCTCCGTCGCGGTGGCTCGCCAGCTGTGGGGCCGCACCGAAGCCGCCGACGGAGACGATTACGTCAGCACCCCCGGCTACAGCTCGGATGGCTGGGCGTACGCGCTGGCCTACGCGCCCTATTCGGCCTCCCGCAGCGGCCCGCAGCTGCTCGTCGGCGATCAGGTGCCGGCCGATGTGGCGGCGTATCTGGCCGGGCTCGGCTACGGCGGCGACGTGACCGGCGCCGTGCGCTCCGCGTCGGCAGTCCCCGCGCCGGTCGCCGATCAGATGCAGAAGCTGGTCGGGAACTAAGGGGCTTCCTCAGCGCCTGTCCTGGCCGGAGGGGCCATCTTTCGGGCTCAGCCCGCCGATATACTCCCGGGCAATGGCAGCCACGACCGCGCGCCTCAGCGATCTGTGGGTGTCCCGAGACCTCCTTCGCAACCTCGTCAGCAAAGAGCTGAAGGTTCGCTACAAGCAGTCGTTTCTGGGCGTCCTTTGGTCATTGCTGACGCCACTTCTGATGACCGCGATCTTCAGCGTGGTCTTCGCAGTGTTCCTGCGGATCAACGTCGACAACTTCGCGAGCTTCTTCCTGGCCGGCTACCTCGTGTGGCAGTTCTTCGCCAACAGCGTGAACTCGTCGGTCGGCGCGATCGTCGGCAACGGACCGCTGATCCGCAAGGTCTACTTCCCTCGCGAGGTCATCCCGCTGTCGCTGGTGCTCAGCCAATGCGTGCACCTGCTGCTGGCGCTGCTCGTCACCGCGCCGCTGTTCCTCCTGCAGCGAGGCAACTTCCTGCCGTACCTGCCGGCGATCGCCGTCGGCATGGTCCTCCTGGTGCTGTTCACCGCGGGGATGTCGATGATCTTCGCCGCCGCCAACGTCGGCTTCCGCGACCTTCAGGAGCTGACGCAGGTGATCTTCCTGGCGTGGTTCTACGCCACGCCGATCATCTATCCGCTGTTCTTCGTGCGCGAGCAGGCACCCCAGTTCCTGGGCGTCATCCTCGCCAACCCAATGGCCTGGTTCGTGCGGCTGTTCCAGACGGCGCTGTACGGCATCCCGGCGGAGCGTCCCGAAATATCCGGGGGGCCCGGTGCGCCGCCGCCGACCTGGCCCAGCTTGGAGGTCTTCGCCGTCTGCGCTGCCTGGGCCGTGGGGACGCTGGTGATCGGATATTGGCTGTTCAACCGGCTGGCTGTGACGTTCGCGAAGGAGGTCTAGGCGGCGATGCCTGACAGCAGCGACGTCGCGATCAGCGTTGAGGGCCTCCACGAGG
>DATKBU010000215.1:0-12957 GCA_035513815.1 Egibacteraceae bacterium | reverse complement strand
CTGGGAGGGCTTCATCACGCGCACGCCCTGTGTCGCACGGCCTGTCGGGCGGATGTCCTTCACGTCCATGCGGATGATCGTCCCGGTGTCAGTGACCAGGAAGATCTCCTGCTCGTACGCGGCGACGAGCGCGCCGACCAGACCGCCGCGCCGCTCGACCAGCTGGGCGGTGCGCACGCCCTTGCCTCCGCGGCGCTGCGTCGGATAGCGCTCAAGCGGCGTGCGCTTGCCGTAGCCCTCTTCAGTGACCACCAGCAGCTGGCCGTCGGCGACCGCCTTGGTCATCGACAGCAGCTCGTCGTCGTCATCGAGGTTCATCCCGATCACCCCGGTGGTGCCTCGTCCCATGGGGCGCGCGTCGGATTCGTGGAAGCGGATCGACATGGCGTTGCGGCTGACCATGATGATCTCGTCCTCGCCCGAGGTGACCTGCACGCCCATCAGCTCGTCGCCGTCGCGCAGGTTGATCGCGACGAGCACGCTGCGCGGCGAGTCGTACTCGGTCAGCGCGGTCCGCTTGACGATCCCGCGCTTGGTCGCGAACACCAGGAAGCGCGCGCCGTCGAAGTCGGTGAGGTCCATCACGGCGGCGATGCGCTCGTCGGGGTCCAGCACCAGACCCTCGACGTTGGCGATGTAGGTGCCGCGGGATGTGCGGTTCTTCTCAGGGATGCGCCAGGCCTTGATGCGGTGCACGCGGCCGCGGTTGGTGAAGAACAGCAGCCAGTGATGCGTGGTGGTGATGAACAGGTCGCGGACGATGTCGTCTTCCTTCAGCGCCGCGCCCATCACGCCCTTGCCGCCGCGCCGCTGGGTTCGATATTCGCTCGCCTTCACGCGCTTGATGTAGCCGGCGCGGGTCAGGGTGATGACGACGTCCTCCTCGGCGATGAGGTCCTCCATGTCGAGGTCACCCTCGCCGGGCATGATGCGGGTGCGCCGCGCGTCGCCGAACTTGTCTCGCAGCTCAGTGAGCTCTTCGGTGACGATCCCCCGCACCCTCGACGGGTCCGCGAGTATCCCGCGCAGGTCAGTGATCAGCTCCTGCAGCTCGGCGTACTCGTCGAGGATCTTCTGGCGCTCGAGCGCCGCGAGGCGCCGCAGCTGCATGTCGAGGATCGCGCGCGCCTGGATCTCCGACAGCTCGAAGCGCTCCTGCAGCTGGGTCAGCGCCGCATCGGCCGAGGCGGCGGCGCGGATCAGCTCGATGACCGCGTCGAGGTTGTCCAGCGCGGTGATGAGGCCTTCCAGGACGTGGGCCCGCTCCTCGGCCTTGCGCAGGCGGTAGCTGGTGCGCCTGGTGATGATCTCGACCTGATGGCGGAGGTAGGCGAGGATCGTGTCCTTGAGCGGGAGCGTGCGCGGCACGCCGTCGACGAGCGCGAGGTTGATGACCCCGAACGTGTCCTGCATCTGGGTCATCTTGTAGAGCTGGTTCAGCACGACACTGGCGTTGGCGTCGCGCTTGAGCTCGATGACCAGCCGGATGCCCTGGCGGTTCGACTCATCGCGCAGATCGCGGATGCCGTTGATCCGCCGGTCGCGCACCAGCTCGGCGATCTTCACGGCCAGATTGGCCTTGTTGACCTGATAGGGCAGCTCGGTCACGACGATGCGGTCGCCCTTGTCGGTCTCCTCGATCTCGGAGACGGCGCGCATCTTGATGGCGCCGCGCCCGGTCTCGTACGCCTCGCGGATCGGTCCGGCGCCCATGATCAGCGCCCCGGTCGGAAAGTCCGGCCCGGGGACGATGCGCATCAGCTCGTCGAGGGTGATATCGGGATCTGCGATCGCGGCGATGATCGCGTTCGTCATCTCCACGAGGTTGTGCGGCGGCACGTTGGTGGACATGCCGACGGCGATCCCGGAGCTGCCGTTGACCAGCAGGTTCGGGAAGCGGGCTGGGAGCACGACCGGCTCTTGCTCCTGGCCGTCGTAGTTCTCGACGAAGTCGACGGTGTCCTCGTCGATGTCGCGCAGCAGCTCCATCGCCAGCGGCGACAGGCGTGACTCGGTGTAGCGCATCGCCGCCGCGGAGTCCCCGTCGATGGAGCCGAAATTGCCGTGACCCTGGACCAGGGGGTAGCGAATCGCCCACGTCTGCGCCATCCGGACCAGCGCGTCGTAGATCGCCGAGTCACCGTGCGGGTGGTACTTCTTCATCACGTCGCCGACGGCGGCGGCCGACTTGCGGTGCTGCGTGCCGGCGCGCATGCCGCCCTCGTACATCGAGAACAGGATCCGCCGATGCACCGGCTTCAGGCCGTCGCGGACATCCGGCAGCGCACGGCCGACGATCACGCTCATGGCGTAATCGAGATAGGAGCGCTGAAGCTCCTCCTCGATCTCGATCGGCTCGATGCGGTTTGCCGCGGGTGGCAGCACTTGGTCAGTCACGTCAGCTCAGTCCCTGGTCGGCTCAGACGTCGAGGAAGCGCACATCGCGGGCGTTGCGCACGATGAAGTCTCGCCGGGACTCGACGTCGTCGCCCATGAGGATGGTGAACATCGCGTCGGCGGTCGCGGCATCCTCCATCATCACCTGCAGCATCAGCCGTTGGTCGGGGTCCATCGTGGTGTCCCACAGCTGCTCGGCGTCCATCTCCCCCAGCCCTTTGAACCGGCTGATCTGAATCTTCTTCTCAGCCCCGAGCTCCGCGCGCATCTGCGCGAGGATGCCGTCCCGCTCGCGGTCGGAGTAGGCATAGGAGATGCGCTCCTTGCTCTTGGCGCCAGGCGGGGAGATCGCGTACAGCGGCGGCTGCGCGATGTACACGTAGCCTGCTTCGATCAGCTCGCGCATGTGCCGGAAGATGAAGGTCAGCACCAGCGTCCGGATGTGCGCGCCGTCCACGTCGGCGTCCATCAGCATCACGATCTTGTGGTACCGCGCCTTGGTCAGATCGAACTCATCGCCGATGCCGGTGCCGATCGCAGTGATGAGCGCCTGAATCTCCTTGTTCTCCAGCACCTTGCCCAGACGGGCCTTCTCGACGTTGAGGATCTTGCCGCGGATCGGCAGGATCGCCTGGGTCTCGCGGCTGCGCGCCTGCTTGGACGATCCCCCGGCCGAGTCGCCCTCGACCACGAACAGCTCCGACTCCTCCGGATCAGTCGACTGGCAGTCGGCCAGCTTGCCCGGCAGCGCGGTCGATTCGAGCAGGCCCTTGCGGCGGGTCAGCTCGCGCGCGGCGCGCGCGGCAAGCCGGGCGCGGGCGCCCTGGATCGCCTTGTTGACGATCACGCGCGCCTCGGCGGGATGCTCGACGAACCAGTTGCGCAGATGCTCGTTGGCGGTGCGCTCGACGAAGCTGCGGACCTCGGTGTTGCCGAGCTTGGTCTTGGTCTGGCCCTCGAACTGCGGCTCCGCGAGCTTGACCGAGACGATCGCGGTGAGCCCTTCCCGGATGTCCTCGCCGGTCAGGCCGAGATCCTTCTCTTTGGCGGTCGGCTTGAGCAGCCCGGAGTCCTTCGCGAAGCGGTTCACGATGTTGGTCAGGGCCTTCTTGAAGCCCTCCTCATGAGTTCCGCCCTCGTGCGTGTTGATGGTGTTCGCGAACGTGTGGATCGACTCGTGATACGTGGCGTTCCACTGCATGGCCACCTCCACCTCGTGCGGCCCGGCGCTGTTGTCCTCCGAGGCCGAGAAATGCACGATCCCGGAGTGCAGGGGCTCCTTGGCGGCGTTGAGGTGGGTCACGAAGTCGCGCAGGCCGCCGTCATAGCGGAAGGCCCAGATGGGCGGCTGGCCCGTGGCATCGTCGATCTGGCGCTCGTCGACGATCGAGATCTCCAGCCCCGCGGTCAGGAAGGCCGTCTCGCGAAAGCGCGTGATCAACGTCTCGACGCTGTAGCTGACCTCCTCGAAGATCTCCTCGTCTGCCCAGAAGGTGATCGTGGTGCCAGTCTCCGGGCTGTCGTCCCCCGCGGCCGGGTCGATCTGGCCGACGATCTCGACAGGGCCGTCGGGAATGCCTCGGCGGAACGACTGCCGATGGATCTTGCCGTCCCGGCGGATCTCGGCGATCAGTCGCGCCGACAGCGCGTTGACCACCGATACCCCCACGCCGTGCAGACCCCCCGAGACCGCGTAGGACTTGCCGTCGAACTTCCCGCCCGCGTGCAGCACGGTGAGCACGACCTCCAGCGCGGACTTGCGCATCGTGGGGTGCTCATCGACGGGGATTCCGCGCCCGTCGTCGGTCACGCGCACACCGCCGTCGGCCAGCAGCGTGACCGCGATCCGGCGGCAGCGCCCCGCCATCGCCTCGTCGACGGAGTTGTCGACCACCTCGTAGACCAGGTGGTGCAGGCCGCGGGGCCCGGTCGAGCCGATGTACATCCCCGGGCGCTTGCGCACCGCCTCGAGCCCTTCCAGGACGGTGATGTCCTTGGCTCCGTAGTCGCCGACGATGCTCGCGCCGGCGGCTGCGGTCTGGCTCGACTCGTTCACGCGGTCTCATCCTCACTTGTCGTTCTCACCGCTCGCGGCGCACCGCGCGTCAGCCGTGACAGCGGCTTCGGGCGAGGGGCGCCGGACGTGCGTCGGCCGCCAGCATGGGGAAGCGGGGCCGCTCCAGATCTTCGATATGCCACGCGGCCTCCTGGCAGATGCAAGCCTACCACACAGGGCTGCGCTCCCCACGATGGCCTACGTTGCGTTTTCGCAGGTCAGCGTCGCGTCTGTGGATCGAATGCTGAGCCGCTGGACTCCAAAGGGAGGTCGCGCACCGCCAGCGCGGCGTCACGGATCGCTCTGGGCATCGGACGTGCCTTTGAGAGGTCCGGTGACCACGCTCACGCGCTTGACCGGCTGGGCCCCCAGAACCTGATTCGCCCGCTGCGCGATGTCCGACGACAGGTACCGCACCTGCGTGGCCCACATCGCCGAGTCGGCGCGAATCACCAGGACCCCGCCCTGCAGGCGCACAGGCTCGGCATGGGCCGCCAGCTGCTCGCCGGCGATCTGCGCCCACAGGCCGTGGACCCTGGCGCCCTCCAGTCGACGTCCCCAGCCCGACCGGCGGGCCAGTGCGTCGAGCAGTCCGTCGAGGCGTGCGGGGCCGCTGCGGGCTTCGGGCTTGAATGGATGCTCTTCCTCAGGGCGCATCGTCGCCTCCGTGCGGCGCAGCGCGGCTGGCCGGGGCGATCTCGCCGGCGCGCACGACGTGGCGGGGACCGGCGAGCGGGACGTCCTCATCCACCGCAGCCGTGACCAGCACCTGCTCGAACTCCGCGCAGCGGTGCGCGAGGCGCTGGCGGCGGCGCACGTCGAGCTCGGCGAACACGTCGTCGAGCAGGATGATCGGTTCTTCCCCCACTTCGAGCAGCACCTGGTGACTGGCCAGACGCAGGGACAGCGCCAGCGACCACATCTCGCCGTGGCTCGCGTAGCCCTTCGCTGGCTGATCGCCGAGTCCAAGTGTCAGCTCATCGCGGTGGGGCCCAGCGAGGGTGACGCCCCGCTGCCGCTCGGCGACCGCGACCCGCTCGAGTCCTTCCCGCAGCTCGGCAGCGAGCTCGGAGGGATCGGGGACGCCGGCGCCCGGCGCCGCCGCGACCGCTCGCCCGGTCGACAGCTGGTAGGAGATCGACGGCGCCCGGGCGCCGCCATCATCGGCGAGGTCGCTATAGGCGCGGGATACCGGCCCTGCGAGCGCGTGCACGACCGCGATGCGCGCGGCCAGCACCGTCGCGCCGCTGACCGCCAGCGCCTCGGTCCACGTCTGGAGCACGGCGTCGGCTTGCCCGCCGCCGTGACCCCGGCCGTCGCGCAGCAGTGCGTTTCGCTGCCGCAGGACCCGGTCGTAATCTTGACGCGCCGCCAGATAGGCTGGCCGGCGCTGGGTCAGCAGATGGTCGAGGAAGCGGCGGCGCTCAGCGGGGTCTCCGCGCACCAGCTGCAGGTCCTCTGGGGCGAACAGCACACTGCGGATGAGGCCGATCGCGTCGCGCGAGCGAGCCTGCGCCTGACCGTTGACCTTCACGCGGTTGCGCCCGCTCGGGCGAAGCTCGAGCTCGACGGTCAGCCGGCGGCCGTCTTCGCTGGACTCCTGAATGCGGACGCCAGCGGCCGCACTCGCCACCTCGTCAGCGGGCGGCTGGGCTTGGCCGTCACGATCGGCGGCGCTGCGGGCGCGATGGGACTCAACCGACGCGGGACCAGTGCCGACTCGAGCCACCGCCCGCACGATCGCCGCGTCGGCGCCCGTCCGCACCAGCGGAGCGTCGGATGACACGCGATGGCTGGCGTTGATCGCCAGGTAGTGCACCGCTTCCAACAGGTTGGTCTTGCCCTGCCCGTTGGCCCCGATGAACACCGTCGCGCCCGGGCGCGGATCGACGCGGGCGCTGCGGTAGCTGCGAAAATCGACCAGCTCGATCCGCTCGAGGTACACCGCGCGGGCAGGCCGTGGCCTGCGCGCTAGACGCGCACCGGCATCAGCAAGTACAGGAACTCCGCTTCCGATGCGGCGCCGTCCGCGTCCCCACTCGGTGCAGGCCGCAAGACTGCCGGCTTCAGCTCGTCGCGGAACTCCAGCACCACGCTCTCGCCGCCGGCCGCGTCCAGACCATCAGTGAGATAGCGGGGGTTGAACGCGATCTGCAGATCGTCGCCCTCAAGCCGGCCGGCCAGCGACTCCTCTGCCTGCCCGATCTCACCGCTGCCGGCTGTGACGCGGACCGTGTCGGCGGTCAGGTGCAGGGTGACGGGCGTGACGGTCGTGTTGGCCTCGCCGACCACTGATACGCGCTTGACGACCTCGGCCAGCTCGGCTCGGTCGACGAACAGGCGCCGATCGCTGCCGGACGGGATCAGCTGGCGGAAGTCCGGGAACTTGCCCTCGATCAGGCGCGTGCTCAGACGGCGATCCCCCAGCACGAACGTCACCTGCGCCGGCTCCAGGGCGAGGCGGACCTCGGCGCCCAGCTGCTCGGCCGCTCGCCGCGCCTCCTCCAGCGCCCTGCGGGGCACCAGGACGGTCGTGTCAGCGCCCTGATCCCAGGGCACCGTCCGGACGGCCAGGCGGTAGGAATCGGTCGCGGCCGCAGTCAGGCTGCCCGCGCTGGCCTCGAGACTGACGCCGGTCAGGACCGGTCGCGCATCGTCGGCGCTGGCGGCGCGTGCGACCTGCGCCACCGTGCGGATGAACTCCTCGGCCTTCATCACCGCGACCGCCGCGTCCGGCGACGGCTGGGGAAGCGCAGGAAAGTCCTCGACCGGCATCAGGCGCAGATCAAACCGCGCCCTGCCGCAGCGCAGTCGCAGGCGATCGCCGTCAACCTCGGCGTCGACAGCCTCGTTCGGAAGGCTGCGGACCACGTCGCCGAGCAGACGCCCAGGGACCAGCGCGACGCCCTCACGCTCTGCCTGGACCGGGATCGACAGCTCGCTTGCCATCTCCAGATCCGTCGAGGCGAGGATCAGCCGATCGCCTGCCACCTCGAGGCGGACCCCAGACAGCGCCGGCAGCGTGGCCCGAGCCCCGACCGTGCGCAGCGCCCACGCCGCGGCGTCGGCGAACTCTGCTCGTTCTGCCCTGAACTTCATGTGTTCCTCCGTGCGGTCGGGCTGACGAGCTTGAAACGACCCGCCGGTATTCGCCGCACGGTCCGGTTGTCCACCGAGCGGCACCGGCACGATCTCAAACCCGCTTTGGAGATTCTCAGAACGACGTGGTCATAGGAAACCGCTGAACCTGGGGACAACTGATGTTCGCCCAGCGTACGGCCATGGCAGACCTGTGCGCCGAGTGTGCGCGAGCCTGTGCGGGGTCTGTGCGCAGACAGGCAGATATCCCCATGCGGAGACCACCGGAGGGCCGGCGGTTGATAACCGCAGCGTTGTCCACCGGCAATCCACCGATTGACCACAGCGGCTTCCACAGCCGCCGGGAGGCCCTCCGAGTACGTCACCGCGGCTGCCTCGCACTGCTCTTGATGCGGCTCGTCAGTTCTTGCAGCTGCTCGTAGATCGCCGGGCGCTCCTGCATCAGCCCGCTGATCTTGTTGTTGGCGTGGATGACCGTGGTGTGATCGCGGCCGCCGAATGCCTGGCCGATCTTGGGAAGGCTGAGGTCGGTCAGCTCTCTGGTCAGGTACATGGCGATCTGGCGAGCGGTGACCAGCTGGCGCGTGCGGCTCGTCGAGCACAGGTCGTCGAGCGTGAGGCCGAAATAGCTTGCAGTCTCGGACATGATGAGGCTCACGCTGATATCGGAGCCCGCGGAGTCGGGGAACAGGTCTTTCAGCACGACCTGGGCGAGATTGAGCGTGACCTCCGTGCGCTGCAAGCTGGCGAAGGCCGTTACGCGGATGAGCGCCCCCTCAAGTTCGCGGATGTTCGACGAGATGCGGCTCGCGATCAGCTCCAGGACGTCATCGGGGACCGGCAGCTGCTCCTGGCCGGACTTCTTGCGCAGGATCGCCAGGCGCGTCTCGAGGTCCGGCGGCTGGATGTCGGTGATCAGGCCCCACTCGAAGCGCGTGCGCAGCCGGTCCTCGAGCTGGCCGATCTGCTTGGGCGGGCGATCGGAGGAGATCACGATCTGCTTCTCCGCGTTATGCAGCGCGTTGAACGTGTGGAAGAACTCCTCCTGGGTGCGCTCCTTGCTCTCCAGGAACTGGATGTCATCGATCAGCAGCACGTCCACGTCGCGGTAGCGCCGCATGAACGGCACCTGACGATGATTGCTGATCGCGTCGATGAACTCGTTGGTGAACTGCTCGGACGTCACGTAGCGCACCCGCAGCTGCGGGTACAGGCTGGTGGTGTAGTGCCCGACCGCCTGGAGCAGGTGGGTCTTGCCGAGGCCAGCCCCGCCGTAGATGAACAGCGGGTTGTAGGCCTTGGCGGGCGCCTCGGCGACGGCGAACGCAGCCGCGTGCGCGAAGCGGTTGCTCCCGCCGATCACGAAGCGGTCGAAGGTGTACTTGTCGTTGAGCGCGCTGTCGCGATGGCTGCCTGAGCGGGTGAATTCCTCGGGGGCCCAGGCGCGCCGGCTGGAATCGGGCGCCGCAGGGCGAGCGTGCGGCTGGGGCGCGTCCCCGCTTGAGTCGGCGGGCGGATTGGGCGGCGTCTGGCGCGGCTCCGCGCGCACGGTAACCACCACGTTGAGCGCGCGTCCCGCCGCGCGCGTCAGGGCGCTGCGCAGCGCCGGCCCGTACTTGGTGTCCAGCTGCTCGCGGGCGAAGCTGTGGGGAGCGGCGAGCACGACGGTGTCCTGGCTGAAGCCGACCGGTGTCGTCTCATCCAGCCACGCCCGCTGGGCGGCGCCGGTGAGATGAGCCTGCAGCTCCGCGAGCGAGCGACTCCAGAGGTCCTCCAAATCAATGACGCCAGCGTCAGGCACCGATCTCCCCTTCCGATACTCCCCGTAGGGAGATGCCTCCCGAGCGCTGCGTCGCCCAAGTTATCCACAGCACCCTCCACAATGTGTGGACGGCAAAGCCTGCATCTCACCTGCATCTCACCGGGATGTGCGGCTCGGCATGCGCTCATCGACGCGGGGCGGAGCCGTGCACCAGGGAAGCGGTGCCGTCAGCGGATCGGAGTCAAACGCTCGCGGCCTGATCCCGGTGCCTCGTGCAGCGGGATCGCATCGGGCCTGATCGCCAGATCGCAAGCTGCGACCCCAAAGTGCAGGAACCGCAGCCCATTTGCGGGCTCTGCCGATCGAGCGGCTGTCACCGTCCGTCGGTCGGATGGGGGAGTATAGGGTCGCCTGCCGAAGGGTCGCAAGGGGTTCTCCACACCCGCTGCGGGTCTGCAGGCAGGCGCGTAAGCTTTGACATAAGTCGGCAAGCATTCCTACACTGCCGGGTCGGGTCAAGCCAGGCCAGGCACTGCGCGGCCGCCCCTGCTCAGGCGGTCTGCCGCGACGGTCTGTTCACCGCGAGTCGGGCGAGCGCTGTGCACGGACCGCCGTCCGGCGAGCAGCATGCAGACCAGACCGAGGCACAGGACCCGTCACGTCTGGCAGCGACAGCACACCGACAGCGTGCCACCGGCGGAGACGATCCGCCGTATTGGACACCGGAGATCAGCATGAAGCGGACGTACCAGCCGAACACCCGCCGCCGCAAGCGCAAGCACGGCTTTCGCCACCGAATGCGCACGCGCGCGGGACGCGCGATCCTTCGCCGCCGCCGCGAGAAGGGACGGCAGCGGCTGAGCGCGTAGCGCGCCGCGCCGCCTCGCTGACCGCGGTCTCGCGGGTGCGAGCCGTCGCCGGCGCGTCGCCAGCCACTCCACGTCATGTGCCCATGATCCCTGCACAGCGACTGCGTACCGCGGCCGAGATCCGTGCGGTCTTCGGCGCTCGGCATGTCGCCCACGGAAGCGCGATGACCGTGCACGTGCGCGAGCGCGGAGACGACGACCCCGGACGGGCCGCGGTCATCGCCGGGCGTCGCGTGGGCGGCGCCGTGCTCCGGAATCGAGCGAAGCGACGCCTGCGGGCCGCCCTTGACGTCGTAGCGCCCCCGCACGGGGTCGATACCGTCGTTGTTGCAGCGGCGGGGGCGCTTACTTCCGACTTTCCTGAACTATGCAACCAACTGCAGCGCCTGCTTGAGCGCTCGCGCCGTCGAGCTCAGGCGACGGCATGACGACTCGGCGCAGCCCCGCAGCCAGTTTGCTCCTTGTCTTCGTGTGGGCCTACCAGCAGATCCCTCATTGGGGACCGCCGCGCTGCCGCTTCTACCCGAGCTGCTCGGAGTACGCGATGGAGTCGGTACGCACACATGGCGCCCTGCGGGGCGCCTGGCTGGCGATGCGGCGCCTCGGGCGCTGCCATCCTTGGAATCCCGGCGGGATCGACTATGTCCCGGCCAGGTCGGGGCAACGCGATCGCGCCTGGAAGCGCGCGGCGACGGGCTAGACGACAGGAGCAAGCGTGGCGATATGGGATCAGTTGCTCGACCTGCTGGCGGGGATTCTGCGGTACTTCCACGACAGCACCGAAGGCGTGGTGGGCGCCGCGGCATGGGGATGGGGCATCGTCTTGCTGACGATCCTCGTGCGGCTGTTCCTGCTCCCGCTCGCCGTGAAGCAGACGCGCTCGATGCGCGCGATGCAGAAGCTCCAGCCCGAGATGAAGAAGATTCAGGCGAAGTTCAAGGTTGACCGCGGGCTCATGCGGAGCAATCCGGAGAAGTACAAGGAGCAGAAGGCCAAACAGCAAGAGGCCATGATGGCGTTGTACAAGGACAACAACGTCAATCCCGCGGCCAGCTGCTTGCCGCTGCTGCTGCAGATGCCGATCTTCTTCGCGCTCTATCGAGTCCTCGCGCCGGGGCAGACGCGGCTCCCCCAGCTGCAGGATGCCTCGTTCTACTTCTTCGGCGGTCTCAGCAGCGCTCCCAACCAGCTCGGCCCGCCCGAGGTCATCGGCGCCATGCTGCTGATCGCGCTGATGGGGGCGACGACGTTCCTGTCCCAGAAGCAGATGATGGCGCATACCCCCAGCGGCCAGCAGATGCAGCAGCAGAAGGTGCTGCTGTATGTGATGCCGCTCATGCTGATGTTCTTCGGCTACAACTTGCCTATCGGCGTGCTCCTGTACTGGGTCACGACGAACATCTGGACGATGGGTCAGCAGTGGTTCATGTTCCGCAACGTCGAGCACGCCCAGGTCGCCGCCCCCGAGCAGGAGCGCCCGACAGAGGCGAAGCCGGCGGCGCCCGCCGCGCTGGACGAGCCGACGCCGGCCCCCGGCAAGTCGGGCAAGCAGGGCTCCAAGCAGCGCTCTGGCCAGGCACCGCAGCGCGGCAAGGCGAAGCCAACGTCCAAGCAACGGTCAAAGCGGAAGGCAGGATGAGTGCGGACCCCGGGAGGCAACCGTGACCAGGAGCGTTGAGACAGAAGGAGCGTCGGTCGAGGAAGCGACCGAGCGGGCGCTATCTGAGCTGGGCGTGACTCAAGAGAACGCGAGCGTTGAGGTGCTCTCAGAGGGACGGCGCGGGCTCTTCGGCGGCAACCGCCCGGCTCGGGTGCGAGTCACGGCTGTCGACGGGGAGGACAGGAACGAGGCAGATGCCAGTGCAATCGAATCGAGCCAAGGGGCAACCGTGACACAAACCGACTCCGAGGTCGCCACGGCAGGCGAGGAGCTGTCGCCCCAGGATGCCGGCGACACGCAGCCGAGCGATGCAGTTCCTCCGGAAGAGCGCATGGACCAGCTCGACGAAGAGGCGGACCTCGCCGCGGACTTCGTCGAGGGCCTGTTGGACCTGCTTGACCTGCCGGGAGACATAGAGATCGAGGTTCAGGAGGAGCAAGCGCTCCTGAACGTCCAAGAGGTGGGCAGCGGGCTGTTGATCGGCCGGCGTGGCGCCACGCTCGATGCGCTCCAGGAGCTCGTCCGATGCGCCGTTCAGCGCCAGACCGAGCGCCGGACGCACGTGCGGGTCGACGTCGAGGGGTATCGGGGGCGACAGCTCGAGAAGCTGCGTGACAAGTGCCGGGACGCGATCGCCCAGGTCAGGGAGACCGGGGAGCCTGTTCGTCTTGAGCCGATGGACGCCTACGAGCGCAAGACGATGCACGACCTCGTCTCGAAAACCGGCGGCGTCGTATCCTCCAGCGAGGGCAGCGAGCCTAAACGTCGTGTTGTAATTCATCCTGCAACGTAGCGCTCGCGGTGCTCGGTTTCACGTGAAACGGGGCTGCCTGTCGAGGTGAGCCGCCTTCCGGTGCTGGCCCAGGGCACGCCGCGGCCGGCTGGACGCCAACGGTGCGCGGCTGGACGCCACGGGGATGCTTGATCAAAGGCGGCCCGGCGGTTCAGCTTCGCAGACCGAAGGCCAGCCAAGGACCCGATCTACCTACAGCGTGCGACCAGCGTGCGACGCTCGCCGTCTGACGCTGAGGGTGCCTCGTTCACTGGATGCGTGAGGCCTGTCGCCGACGACCGCCTGCCCTTCCCAGTCGCGTCTTTGGCGTCGAGCCCGTCA
>DATKBU010000214.1:0-12587 GCA_035513815.1 Egibacteraceae bacterium | reverse complement strand
CGCAGATGCGCATCGGCCCTGCCGAACAGGGGCGCGTCCGCCGCGACGAGCTGTTCCATCAGGCCGACGTGGCTGCCCGCGAGCACGATCGACAGCTGCGAGTCCGCGCGATGGTCCCAGCGGGCCTGCAGCGTCGACGGCAGCGCCGGATCGGCTTCGCACAGATACGGGAACTCGTCCAGCACCACCAGAAGCGGCTCATCGCGCGCGCGGGCGAGCAGATAGCCCAGCGCCGCATCCCACGAGTCGAGCCGCCCGAGGTCCAGAAGATCGCCTGGCACCGGCGGCGCCGCTGCTCGGACGCGCTCCTCGAGCCGGCGCAGGGCCTCTGGTACGGCGGCGCGCGTGCCAGGCAGGAAGACCGAGCGACGACCGCCAGCGAAGCGGTCGAGCAGCGCCGTCTTGCCGACGCGCCGACGGCCGGACACGACGGCCAGCCCGGGGCGCTCGCCGACGGCCCGCTCCAGCGCGGCCAGCTCACGTTCGCGGTTCTCGAACTTCGCCATGACCGAAGTTTGCCAGAGCCGAACGCGGTGATGGCGCAGGCGGCGCAAGCGCGCATTCGGGCATCGCCGCCGACCTCGGTCCCTGGGCCATTAGGCTAGGCCGATGACGACAGTCTCCAAGGCAGCGCGGCGCCCTCGGGCGCGAGCGTTCCTCGACATGATCGCCTTCGAGCACAGCGTCTTCTCGCTGCCCTTCGCCTACCTTGCGATCTGGTTCGCCGCCGGGGGCGCGCCGACCGCCGCCCAGGTCGGATGGGTGACCCTCGCCATGGTCAGCGCCCGGACGGTCGCGATGGCCGCCAATCGGATCATCGATCGCCGACTGGATGCGACCAACCCGCGAACGGCCACGCGCGAGCTCGTCACCGGCGCGGTCAGTGTCCGCGCGGCCATCGGCGGCGCGGCGGCTGCGCTGGCGGCGTTTGTGCTGGCCGCGTTTCAGCTGGAGCCGATCGTGCGCCCGCTCATCCCGGTCGCGCTGATCCCACTGATCGGCTATCCGTATCTCAAGCGGTTCACCTGGGCCTGTCACTTCGGACTAGGGCTCGCTCAGGCGATCGCTCCCGTCGGCGCGTGGCTCGCGGTCAGCGGCGAGTGGTCGCTGGCCGGGATCGCCCTCGGGCTGGCGGTGGGCGTCTGGGTCACCGGGTTCGATCTCATCTACGCCACTCAGGATGTCGCGCACGACCGCGCCAGCGGCATCCACTCGATTCCCGCCGACTTCTCGGTTCCGATCGCGCTGCGGCTGTCCGCGGCGCTGCATGTCGCCACGGTCGCGCTGCTCGGCGCTGTCGGATTCCTTCTCGGGCTCGGGGCGCTGTGGTGGCTGGCTGTGGCCGTCGCGGCCGGCGCGCTGACCTATGAGCACACCCTCGTCGCCCCGGACGATCTGTCGCGCGTCAATCGGGCCTTCTTCACCGTCAACGGCTGGATCGGGGTGCTTGTGGGCGCGCTGGGAATCACCGAGTCGATCCTGCGGAGCAGCGGTTGAACGCCCGGGCGCCATGGGTCATCGGGGTCACGGGGGCCTCGGGCGCGCCGTACGCCCGCCGTGTGCTGCAGTGGTTCGCGGCGTCGGGGCAGCCGTGGGATCTCACCGTTTCCGAATCAGCCCGGGTGGTGCTCGCGCGCGAGCAGGATGTGAAAGTGACCGACGCCGGGTGGGCCGACGCGCTCAAGGCGTGGCTGGAAGCGGACGACCTCGGCGACGTGCGCTGGTGGCCTCCCAAAGACATGGCCGCCGGACCATCGTCGGGCTCGTATCCGGCCCAGGGGCTGCTGGTCGTGCCGTGCTCGATGAATACGCTGGCGGCGGTGGCGCATGGCTTCACCGAGAACCTCGTCCAGCGCGCGGCCAGCGTCTGCCTCAAGGAGCGCCGGCCGGTCGTGCTGTGCTTCCGCGAGTCGCCGCTCAATCGCATCCACCTGCAGAACCTCCTCGCCGCCCACGACGCGGGCGCCACGGTGGTCCCGGCCGCTCCGGGCTTCTACTCAGACGCCACCGAGGTCGCCCAGCTGATCGACTTCGTCGTCGGCAGGGTCCTCGACGTCGCCGGTATCGCAAATGACCTGTATCGGCGCTGGACGGGCTGACACCGCGCAGGCGCACGCTCGAACCACAGGCGCGCGATCACCTCATATCGTCTGCGTTGCGTCGGGACGCGCGCGCCGCCTTTGGGCGATACATAGGATGATCCCGCAGTGGTCATGGGATGACCATCGCCGTAGTTGAAAGAAATCCTTGCCTTTGTGGCACGATGGCCACTACATTCATACGATGAATCGCGGGCAGTGGTTCTGTATCTCAGGGGGGTCGCGTGACGGCTGGCCCGCTGCGACAACGAGCGGACACGACGGTGGATGACGCGCCCGCCCCGGCGCCGCCCCGTGACGACGCGGGTCGCCCCACGGACGCTGCCCCCGCCGCGCAGGCCGACGCGTCGAGCGCACCGCCGGGCCGCTACCGGCTGCTGGAGTGGAGCCTGTGGCTGCTGCGGATGGGGCCCGGACTCATCCTGATCGTGCTGGTCCTGGTGATCAACGGCCTGACGCCGCTGTTCCTCACGCCGCGCAATCTCGGCAACGTGCTCGCGCAGACGGCTGTCATCTCGGTCCTGGCGATGGGCCAGCTGCTGGTGATCCTCACCCGCGGCGTCGATCTGTCGGTGGGCTCCGTCGTCGCGCTGGGATCAGTCGCCGGCGGGCTGGTCTTCAGCCGGGGCGGCTCCGGCGCGGCGGTGATCCTCACCATGCTCGCGGTAGGGCTCGGCGTGGGGCTGATCAACGGCTTGGTCTATGTCGTCGGTCGGATCCCGCATCCGTTCATCGTGACCCTAGCCATGCTGAGCATCGCGCGCGGCTTCGCGCTGTGGCTGTCGGACGGTCGGGTGCTGCCGGGCATGCCGCCGGCGGTGCAGACCATCGGCGGCGCCTCGCTGGGACGCCTGCCGCTGTCGTCGTTGGTCGTGGCGGGACTCGCCGTCGCGGTGTTCCTGCTGTGCACGCGAATGCTGTGGGGCCGGTGGATCTACGCGGTAGGCGGCAACCCCGACGCGGCCCGGCGGACCGGGATCCCCGTCGGGCGGGTGCTCGTGTCGGTGTACGCGCTCAGCGGGCTCGCGGCCGGCATCGGCGCGGTCCTCATCGCCGGCCGCACCGACGCGGGCTCGCCCAACTTCGGCACGCTGGCAGAGCTGGACTCGATCGCAGCGGTGGTCATCGGCGGGGCGAGCTTTCTCGGCGGGCGAGGCAACGTCGGCAACGCGCTGGTGGGGGCGCTGATGATCGGCGTCATCCGAAACGCCTTGAATCTGCTGAATATCGACGCGTTCTTCCAGCTGATCGCCATCGGCGTGGTGATCGTCGTCGCGGTGCAGTCGGATGTGCTGCGCACGCACCTCGAAGCCCGGTTCCGCGTCGCCCGGGCGGCACGGTCGTGACGGGGGCTGACGCGGCGGCGGCCGGCCTCGGGGGCGCGCCTGCGATCGCCCCCGCGCTGCGCATCACCGGTGCGACGAAGCGGTTCGGGGCCGTGCTGGCCCTGGACGGCGTCGACCTCGAGGTGCGGCGCGGGCAGGTGCTCGCGCTGCTCGGGGACAACGGCGCCGGCAAGTCGACGCTCATCAACTGCCTCAGCGGCGTGCACCGGCTTGACTCCGGTTCAATCGAGGTGGATGGCGAGCGAGTCGCGATCAGCTCGCCCGCCGACGCGCGCGATCTCGGGATCGAGACCGTCTATCAGGATCTGGCGCTGTTCGACAACCTGAGCCCTGCGGCCAACTTCTACGCCGGCCGCGAGCTGACGGGACCGCGATGGGCGCCCAGGAGCCTGCGCTTCCTGCGACGTCGCGACATGTCCCAAGCGACGCGGGATCTCCTGCGCCGCCTCGAGGTGACACTTCCCGAGTTTGATGCGCTGGTGGGGCTCATGTCGGGCGGTCAGCGCCAAGCGGTGGCGGTCGCGCGGGCTGCGGCGTTCGCCTCCAAGATCGTCGTGCTCGATGAGCCGACCGCGGCGCTGGGCGTGCGCGAGTCCCGCAGCGTCCTCGATCTCATTCTGCGCCTGCGGAATGAGGGCAACGCGGTGATCGTCATCTCTCACGCGCTGGATCACGTCATCGAGATCGCCGACACCGCGGTGGTTCTGCGCCGCGGCAGGAAGGTGGGCGAGATCGTGCCGACGGCTGACAACCACTCCGAAATCGTCGCCCTCATCGTAGGAGGTGCGGCCTGACCGTTCCCAGCACGCCACCGATCGCAACACCAGGACCCATCACGCTTCATCAGACCAGGGAGATCACAAAATGCTGAGATCAAAGCTGTTGATTGCAGCGCTGGCAGCGCTGGCTCTCATCATCGCGGGCTGCCAGCCCTCCGCGCCCGACACCGCGGGATCCGATGACGGCGACAGTGCGCAGACGCCCGAGGACAGCACCGCAACCAGTGACGACGCGTCGGAGCCGGCCGACTCTGGCGACGGCGAGGTCACCAAGCTCGGATTCATCACGAAGTTCCCAGTCGACTTCTTCATCGTCATGGAGGATGCGGTCAAGGCCTGGGACGCAGAGCATGACGATGTCGAGGTCATCTTCGGAACCGGCGCCGACGCGGCCGACTCCGCCGGCCAGATCGAGCTCATCGAGTCGATGGTCGCGCAGGGCGTGAAGGGGATCGCGGTCACGCCCGCGGGCGAGGAAGTCATCCCGGCGCTGCAGGCCGCCGTCGACGAAGGCGTCAAGATCGTCCTTGTTGACAACGACCTCCCCACGTGGGACGGCAAGTCGGCGCTCGTCGCGACGGACAACTTCCAGGGCGGCAAGCTCGCCGGCGAGTGGCTGGCGACCCAGCTCGAGCCGGGCTCGACGCTGGCGATCCTCGAGGGCGTCCCCGGTGTGCCCTCGCTCGACGACCGCGTGAACGGGATGCTCGAGGGCCTCGGCGAGCTCGACGTCGAGGTGGTCGGCAGAGCGCCGACGAACTGCGCCCAGGATCTCGGCGTCTCCGGCGCTGAGGACCTGCTGACCGCCAACCCTGAGGTCGACGCCATCTACGCGGCGTGCGGACCGCCCACCGTCGGTGCGCTGCAGGCCATCAAGAACGCCGGAATCGCTCCTGACGACATCATCCTCGTCGGGTTCGACGCTCAGGCCGAAGAGGTCGCGGCGATCATCGCGGGCGAGCAGGACGCGACCGTCGCCCAGTTCCCGCCCAAGATGGGCGAGCTTGGGATCGAGACCCTCTACCAGGTCCTCAACGGCGAATCGGTCGAGGCCTTCGTCGATACCGGCACCGCGCTGGTCAGCAAGGACAACGCTGACCAGTTCTAGCCAGACGCCGATCAGCGGCGCGCCGGAGGATCCAGTGAGCTTCCGGCGCGCTGCGCGCGGCCGTGCGCCGCGCGGGGGCAAGGCATGAGGATGACGAAGACCGGCTATGCGATCGAAGGGCTCAAGGAGCTCTTGCTTCGCGGCGAGGTCGCGCCGGGCGAGCGACTGCCGACTGAGGGAGATCTCGCGGCTCGACTCGGCGTCTCGCGAAACGTGCTGCGCGAGGCCGTGCGCGCCCTGTCGCACGCTGGCGTGCTGCGCACCCGTCAGGGCGACGGCACGTACGTCGCCGAGATGGACCCGGTGGATCTGCTGGGCAGCGTCGCCCTGTACTCGCAGCTGGCGACCGGCGCCCGGTTCACCGAAGTGCTGGAGGCGCGCAAGGTCATCGAGCCGAGTCTGGCGGCGATGGCGGCGACACGCATCGACGACGAGGCGCTCGCCCAGCTGTATCGGCTGCTCGACGAGATGGAGCGCGCCACCGAAGGCGCGGACTTCATCTCAAGCGATGTGGCATTTCATCGTGTGATCGCCGACTCCTGCGGCAATGAGCTGCTGGCCGGGCTGCTGGAGGCGATGACGCCGATGACGGTCCGCCAGCGCCGCTGGCGGGCAGTCGTCGCCGCGGACAGCCTCACCAGCCAGGTCCATCAGCACCGCAGCATCGCCGACGCGATCCGCGCTGGGGATCCCGAGGCGGCGCGAGCGGCCGCGCTCCTGCACGTCGCCGACGTGCTGCGCTTCTTCCGCGAGCACCCGCACGGACCAGACGATGATGAGGCCTGACGCATGACCATTCAGATCACCGGCGTCGAGACGGCCGATGTGCGCTTTCCCACGTCGGCGACGCACAGCGGCTCGGACGCGATGAACCCCGATCCGGACTACTCGGCCGCCTATGTCACGCTGCACACCGACGGCGATGTCGAAGGGCACGGCCTGGCGTTCACGATCGGGCGCGGCAACGACGTCGTCACGAAGGCGATCGAGGTGATCGCCGAGCCGCTGGCCGGCACCGGCGTGGATGACCTGGCGCGCCAGATGCCGCTGATCCTGCGCGCGCTCACTCAGGACAGCCACATCCGCTGGCTCGGGCCCGAGAAGGGCGTGATGCATCTGGCTGCGGCCGCGGTGCTCAACGCCGTGTGGGACCTGTGGGCCAAGCAGCGCGGGATGCCGCTGTGGCAGCTGCTGTTGTCCTTGACCCCCGAGGAGCTCGTCGCCTGTCTGGACTTCCGTCATGTGCAGGACGTCCTCACTCCCGGGGAGGCGGTGCGCATGCTCGCCGAAGGCCGCCTCGGGCACGCCGAGCGGCTCGCGCAGCTCGAGGAGCACGGGTATCCGGCGTACATCACCTCGGCTGGGTGGCTGGGCTACGACGACGACACAGTGCGCCGGCTCGTCAAGGACTCCCTCGACGATGGGTGGCGGCACTTCAAGCTGAAGGTCGGCGGCCAGCTCGACGACGATCTGCGCCGCGCGCTGTTCCTGCGCGACTTGATCGGCCCGGACGGCAGGCTGATGCTCGACGCGAATCAGGTGTGGGAGGTCCCCGAGGCCATCGCCGCGATCAGCGTGCTGTCCGCATGCGATCCCTACTGGATCGAGGAGCCGACCAGCCCGGACGACATCCTCGGCCATGCCGCGATCGCGCAGGCGATCGCGCCGGTGCGCGTGGCCACCGGGGAGCACGTGCACAACCGCGTGATGTTCAAGCAGTTCCTCGCCGCCGGAGCGATGGCCGTCTGCCAGGCCGACAGCTGCCGGCTGGCGGGGGTGAATGAGAACATCGTCGTGTACCTGCTCGCCGCCAAGCACGGCGTGCCGGTGTGCCCCCACGCCGGCGGCGTGGGCCTGTGCGAGTTCGTCCAGCACTTGTCGATCTTCGACTACCTGTCGATCAGCGGCTCGCTGGACGGGCGCATGATCGAGTACGTCGACCACCTCCATGAGATGTTCGTCGACCCGGTGAAGATCCGCCGGGGCGCCTACGTCGTGCCCACCGCCCCCGGGTTCAGCACCCAGATGCGCGCGGACGCCGTCGCCGAGTACCGCTATCCGGAAGGAGGCGCGTGGGCGGCCCGATAGCCGGCTGCGCGCAGGGGGGCAGGCGCGGGCGCACGAAATCGCCGGAAGGAAGATTGGCGGGTCCGGGGCGACATCGAGGGGCGTCTGTCTGGCTCGAAGCCTCCTGAGCGACCGGCTATCTCACCCTCAATCGCCGGTTCTTATGGTCAGCCACCGGACCCGACGGCACTGTATGACGCACGATGAATCGAGTCCAGACTTTTCTTCGCGCCCCGGTGCGATCGCGGCCGCGCTGGGGCGGTCGGGGGGCATACCGGGGAATGATCGCGTCCCCCCGCAGCCGATACGATGGCCCCGCCGCGGCCCCGGAGGGCCGGAGCAAAGGGCTCGCCTGTGACTGATGTGCACACGACTGACCTGGCAGCGCTTGCGCGCGACGCCGGATGGCGCCGCGAGGTGTCCGAGACGATCCTCGGCGGGCAGCGGCTGAGCCGCGACCAGGGCGAGGCGCTGTACGCCACGGATGATCTCGCCTGGCTCGGCGGACTGGCCAGAGAGCGCCAGCGGGCGCTGTCCGGCGAGGCGGTCCTGTTCAACGTCAACCGGCATCTCAACCTCACGAATGTGTGCGCTGCCTCTTGTTCGTACTGCAGCTTCGAGCGCAAGCCGGGGGCCGAGGACGCCTACACGATGCGCTTCGCGGAGGCCGTGGCGAAGGCCAAGGAGATGGAGGGCGAGGGCCTCACCGAGCTGCACGTGGTCAACGGCCTGCACCCCGTGCTGCCGTACGAGTACTACCCGACGTCGATTCGCAAGCTGAAGGAAGCCCTTCCCGACGTGGCCATCAAGGCCTTCACCGCCACCGAGATCGACTGGTTCACGAAGCTGACCGGCAAGGACGCCGAGTGGGTGCTCGATGACCTGGTCGCGGCCGGTCTGGCGTCGCTGACCGGCGGCGGCGCAGAGATCTTCGATCCCGAGATCCGCGACCAGATCGTCGACCACGATTGCCATTGGGAGCGCTGGAGCGAGATCCATGCGCTGGCGCACGCCAAGGGCCTGAAGACTCCCTGCACGATGCTGTACGGGCACATCGAGGCGCCGCGCCACCGCGTGGATCATGTGCTGCGGCTGCGCGAGCTGCAGGACTCGACCGGCGGGTTCGTGACGTTCATCCCGCTGCGCTTCCATCCGGAGAATTCGCGTCTGTCGCATCTGCCGCTGGCGACCGGCGCCGAGGCGATGAAAGTCTTCGCCGTGTCGCGGCTGCTGTTCGACAATGTCCCGCACCTGAAGTGCTTCTGGGTCATGCACGGGCTGGATCTGGCGCAGCTGCTGCTTGAGTTCGGCGTCGATGACCTCGACGGGTCGGTGGTCGAGTACAAGATCACGCACGACCCCACGGGGCGGACTCCCGACACGATGCACCGCGAGGACCTGCTCAAGCTGATCCGCGACGCCGGCCGCACGCCTGTCGAGCGCGACACCCGCTACAACGTCGTGCGGACCTACGACTGAGCGATGGCACTCGCCAGGCCCCGGGTCGGCCACATCGAGTTTCTCAACTGCCTGCCGCTGTACTACGGGCTGGTGCACTCGCACGCCGTCGTCGATCTCGATCTGCGGCGCGGGACCCCGGCCGAGCTCAGCGACGCGCTGATCGCCGGCGAGCTGGACATCGCGCCCGTGCCGTCCATCGAGTACCTGCGCCACGCGGACGATCTGCTGCTGCTGCCTGAGCTCACCGTGTCCAGCACCGGCGAGGTCGGCTCGATCATCCTGGCGGTCAAAGAGCCGGTCGAGGACGCGCATGGCAAGCGCATCGCGATGACCGACCGCTCGCGGACCAGCCAGGCGCTGCTGCGGATCCTTCTGATTGAGCACTGGGGAGTCGAGGCCGAGCTCGTCGTCTGCCCGCCGGACCTAAAGTCCATGCTGGCGAGCAACGACGGCGCCCTGCTCATCGGCGACGACGCGCTTCGCGCCGACTACCCCGCGTCAGTGCTGACCTATGACCTCGGTTCGGCATGGGAGGCGCACACCGGGCTGCCGATGGTCTACGCGGTGTGGGCGGTGCGCCGCGCCTACGCCGAGGTTCATCCGGGGATCGTGTCGCGCGTGCACCAGGGCTTCATGGCCTCGCTGGACTACAGCCGCGACAACGCCGACGAGGTCGCTGAGCGCGCCGCCGAGTGGGAGCCCTTCGACGCCGGCTTCCTGGCCGCCTACTTCCGCAAGCTGTCGTTCAGCTTCGACGACGCCGACCGGCGCGGGCTGGAGCTTTTCGCTGGCAAGGCCGTGGCCCACGGGCTTCTCGGCCGGGCGCCGCAGCTGCACTTCGCGCTGTAGCGCCCTTGCCGGGCCGGACGGCCGCTCGGTTGCCCCTCGCCTTTGTCGACGGATGCGGCGGGATTCCGCCGGAAGCGTCGAAACAAGACCCGGAGGTGCGGATGGGTCGACAGATGCGGCGGGATTCCGCCGGAAGCGTCGAAGCAAGACCCGGAGGCGCGGATGGGTTGACGATGCGGCGGGATGTCGCCGGAAGCGTCGAAGCACAAGGCCCAGGGCCAGCAATCGCCGCCCGGCGGTCGGCGCCGGCCGGCGTGGGCACTGGCCGGATCTCACCCGCACGCAGCCGCCGCGGCCAGGCGTGCCAGCCGGACGTCCCGGTAGGATGAGTGATCTCGCGCGAAGGAAGGGCCTGCTCCGATGACCACCGCCGCCGCTGACCCCGGGCTGGCCCGGGAGGTCGACGACATCCTCGCTCGCGGCGCGGATGGGCAGCGACTCAGCGAACAAGAGGCGGTCCTGCTGCTCGAGCTCGCGCCGTTCATGGCGCTGGGCAGGGCGGCGGACGCGGTCCGCCGCCGGCGCTACCCCGAGGGCTTCGCGACCTTTCTCATCGACCGCAACATCAACTACACCAACGTCTGCGTGACGTCGTGCAAGTTCTGCGCCTTCTACCGCCCGCCGCGCCACGAGGAAGGCTGGACCCACGATTTCGACGAGATCGACCGGCGCGTTGACGAGGCCGCGACCTTGGGCGCGACCCAGATCATGTTCCAGGGCGGGCATAACCCGACGCTGGGCATCTCCTGGTACGAAGAGCTGTTCTCCCACACCAAGGCGCGCCATCCCGAGATGGCGCTGCACTCGCTGGGCTCCAGCGAGATCATGCACATCTCGTCAGTTTCAGCGATCGACGTCGCCGAAGTCATCGCGCGCCTTCGTGACGCGGGGCTCGACTCGCTGGCCGGCGCTGGCGCGGAGATGCTGGTCGAGCGCGTCCGCGGGATCATCGCGCCGCTCAAGGAAAGCGGGCAGACCTGGCTGGACGTCATGGAGACCGCGCACGGCCTCGGGGTCGAGTCCACCGCGACCATGATGATGGGAACCGTCGAGACGCTCGCGGAGCGGGTGGAGCACATGCGCATGGTGCGCGACCTCCAGGATCGCACCGGCGGGTTCCGCGCGTTCATCCATTGGAGCTACCAGGCCGAGCACAACACGCTCAAAGGCCAGTCGCCGTCGTCCTTCGACTATCTGCGCGCCCTGGCCGTCGCACGGCTGTTCCTCGACAACGTCGCGCATATCCAGTCGTCGTGGCTTACGACCGGCAAGGAGGTGGGCCAGCTCGGCCTGCATTTCGGCGCCGATGACATGGGCAGCGTGATGCTGGAGGAGAACGTGGTGTCCTCAGCCGGCGCCAAGCATCGCTCCAACACCGCCGAGATCGTCGAGCTCATCCGCGCCGCCGATCGGGTCCCGGCGCAGCGCAACACGCGCTACGAACTGCTGCGGACGTTCGAGGACCGGCCGTGGGACGGACCTGTCGCCCTCACCAAGGGCATGGCCCGCCCGGACGACGCCGTGAGCGCAGCGGACCGCTCCCTCCCGGTCGTTCAGGTGCGCTGATCAGGTCAGGGCGGGGCGCACGTCCGCGACGCGCTCCACGATCAGATGCGCCCCGCGCAGCTCGTGGCGCGCGTGCGTGGAGGTGACGCCGATCGCCATCATGCCTGCTGCGAGGGCGGCTGCGATCCCCGCAGGAGCGTCCTCGATCACGACGCACTCCTCAGGCTCGGCGCCGAGCGAACCGGCGGCGCGCAGATAGCCCTCCGGGTCCGGCTTGCCGTTGACGACGTCCTCGGCGGTCACGAGCACCGCCGGGATCGGCAATCCGGCTGCCTTCAGCCTCGCGGTGGCCAGCTCGCGGGTGCCTGAGGTCACGACGGCCCACGTACCGGGCGCCAAAGACCCGAGCAGCTCGGCGGCGCCGGGCAGCGCATGAAGTCCGTCGGATTCGGCCGTCTCGTCGCGCTCCAGGACGAGCGCCTCAAGCTCAGCGTCGAGGTGCGGCGCCGCCTCGCGGATCGTGTCCTGGGTTCGCCGTCCGTGCGCGATTGCGAGAACGGCGCCGGGGTCGAGATCATGGCGAGATGCCCACCCGCGCCATGCGCGCTCGACTGCGGCCCTCGAGTCGACGAGAACTCCATCGAGATCGAGCAGGATCACGCGGCGCTGGGGCATCACGGGATTCTGCGGCGCCGTGCGCGGTCGCGCCAGCGGCCGGACGGCTAAAGCGGTGCTACAGAAGCGCGAGCACTGCCGCTGCCGCGGCGGCCATGGCAGCCAGCGACCCGCCCAAGACGACCAGCGCGCGTCGGCGTGCCGAGCGGGCGTCCTCAGCTGGGTCGTCCAGGCCCGGTGCGACGTAGTGATGCGCAGGCTCTGCAGGCGCTGCAGGAGCGGCGGGCGGGGAAACCTGGGCCAGTTCGTCGGTCGACACGTCCAACGCTGACGCTGCGGGAACCGCGGTCGCGGACGGGGCCGACCACGACGGGGCTGCGGCGGGTGCTGCGACCACGGGCGGCGCGACGGCCACGGCGGTGCCGCCTGAGGCGCCGAAACCGTCCAAGGCCGCGGAGCCGGTGTCGAAGTCGTCCCATGCGAGCATGTCGTCGAGCGGGTGGTCATGGCCGGCGCCTGCATCATGCGGAGCGGGCGGCGACGTCTGGGCGGGATGCTGGGGCTCCGGGGCGGGAGACCGGGCCGGTTGCGCGACGGGTGGCGCGACCGGCGGCGGTGCAACCGGAGCTGGCGTCAGCGGCGCGGCGGGTGCGGCTGACGTGGGGAACCCATGAAAGGGCGCGGCGGGAGGTTCGGGGGCTGGCTGCGCGGCGGGAGGTTCGGGGGCTGGCTGCGCGGCGGGAGGTTCGGGGGCTGG
>DATKBU010000213.1:0-9545 GCA_035513815.1 Egibacteraceae bacterium | reverse complement strand
AGACTCCGGAGGGCGCCGCCGAGATCGCGGACACCGCCATCGCGAAGGACGCCGCCGCGGGCGCCGTGGGCGGAGACGCGGAGGCCGGCGCCCCGGGAGATGCGCCGCGCGCCGCCGAGCCCGTCGAGGATCCCGCAGCCGAGGCCGCCGTCGGCGTGGGCGGCAGGCCGACGCCCAGCGGCGCGCCGGGGGTCGAGGCGGAAGGCCGCCACGAGGGCGCCGATGAGCAGTCGGGAGACAAGCCGGCTGCCGAGACGCCCGGGATGGACGCGGAGCCCGAGCCTTCTCCGCCAGCCCGGGCGTCGGAGGAGACCCCGGCGCCGGACCCGGATGAGACCGACGAGGACGAGAGGCCCTCGCCGTGACCGAGACCATCTCCGGGCAGCTCACCCCCTTCCAAGGCACCGCCGGCGACGCGTCCGGCAGCGTGCTGCCGGGTCCGCCCGGCGAGAGCATGCTCGTCGAGATCCGCGGCGAGGCCGACCTGTCCACGCAGGACATGAACCTCAACATCGGCCCGCAGCACCCTGCCACGCACGGCGTGCTGCGCGTGGTGATCGACCTCGACGGCGAGAAGATCGTCCGCGCCCAGCCGATCATCGGCTACATGCACCGCGGGTTCGAGAAGCTGGCGGAGGCTCGGGACTACCGCCAGATCATCGCCCTGGTCAACCGCCATGACTGGCTGAGCGCCTTCTGCAACGAGCTCGGCGTCGCGCTGGCCGTCGAGCGGATGATGGAGATGGAGGTCCCCGAGCGCGCGTCGTGGATCCGGGTGCTGATGTGCGAGTGGAATCGGATCCTCAACCACTTGATGTTCATCGGCTCGTTCGGCCTCGAGCTCGGCGCGATCACGCCGGTGTTCTTCGCGTTCCGCGAGCGCGAGGACATCCAGCACCTGATGGAGTCCGCGACCGGCGGGCGGCTGCACTTCACGTACAACCGCGTCGGCGGTCTCAAGGAAGATCTGCCGCGGGGGTTTCTCGCCGCCAGCGCCGCGATGACAAAGAACATCCGCGCCCGCAGCGGCGAGTACCGCGACCTGCTCGAAGGCAACGAGATCTTCCTCGCGCGAACCAGAGGCGTCGGCGCGCTTCCGCCGGACGTGGCGCTGGACTACGGCGTCAGCGGGCCGACGCTGCACGCGACAGGCGTCGCGGAGGACTCGCGGGTCACCGAGCCGTACTGCGTCTATGACAAGCTCGACGTCCGCGTGCCGGTGGGGGCCAACGGCGACAGCCTTGACCGGTTCCTGGTGCTGCTCGACCGGATCGACGCCAGCTGCGACTTGATCGATCAGGTCCTTGATGGGATCCCGCCGGGCCCAGTGAACGTCAAGCTGCCCAAGGTCGTGAAGGCGCCCGAGGGCGAGATCTACGTGCGCACCGAGAACCCGCTGGGGCAGGGCGGCTACTACCTGGTCAGCGACGGCAAGAAGAACCCCTGGCGCCTGAAGATGCGCACGCCGTCGTTCAACAACATCTCGATGATGCCCTCTCTGCTGGAGGGCGCATTGCTGTCGGACATGATCGCGATCCTCGGCAGCGTGTTCTTCGTCGTCGGCGACGTGGACCGGTAGGAGCGGAAGATGACAGCGGGCGAACGGTCGGGGCGGTAAGTGGAATCCATCTTCACGCTGGACAGTCTCGCGCTGGGGATCGCGCTGAAGGTCGTGCTGATCGCCGGCTTCTTCCTGACCGCGCCCCTGGTGGTCGGCTACATCGAGCACAAGGGCCTTGCGCACATGCAGGACCGGCTCGGCCCGATGGAGGCGGGACGCTTCCACGGCATCGGCCAGCTGCCGGCTGACGGCGTGAAGTTCCTCCAGAAGGAGGACATCATCCCGGCGGCCGCCGACAAATGGGTGTTCTCGCTGGCGCCGGGCGTCGCACTCGTGCCGGCGATGGTCATCCTGGCGGTCGTGCCGTTCGGGCCGGGGGTGTGGGCCGAGAACCTCGACACCGGGCTGTTCTTCGCGCTGGCGGTGTCCTCGGTCAGCGTCATCGGCATCCTCATGGCTGCATGGTCCAGCGCCAACAAGTACTCGCTGATGGGAGGGATCCGCGCCGCTGCGCAGCTGATCGCCTATGAGCTTCCGCTGGTGCTGGCCGCCGCGGCGATCGTGCTGCAGGCCGGCACCCTGTCGCTGGTGGGCATCGTCGAGGCGCAGTTCGCCTTCACCGCGTTCGGGGTGCCGGTGCCGTACGCCGTGCCGCATGTGATCGGGCTGGGGCTGTTCTTCACCGCCGCGCTGGCCGAGCTGTCTCGACCTCCGTTCGACATGCCGATCGCGGACTCTGAGATCATCTTCGGCCACATGACGGAGTACACCGGGATCCGCTACGCCTTCTTCATGCTGGCCGAGTATGCGGGAATGGTGGTGCTCTCGGCGCTGGCCGCGGTGCTGTTTCTCGGCGGCTGGTACGTGTGGCCGGGGCTTGCGTATCCGGATGCCTGGCCGACCGCGCTGACCGCGGTCGTCGGCTTCAGCGTCACGTTCGGCAAGATCGTTGCGCTCACCTTCATCATGATCTGGTTCCGCGCGACGTTCCCCCGGCTGCGCGAGGATCAGCTTCTGCGGATGTCCTGGCTGATCATGATCCCGCTGGCGCTGCTGAACATCGTCGTCATCGCGATCGCCAAGGTGGTGGGCTGAGCATGCCCCCGACACTCCCAAAGATCGGGCTGTTGAAGGGTCTGGGCGTCACGCTCAAGACCATGCTCACGCCCGCTACCACCCAGCAGTACCCACACGTCAAGCCCGACCTCCCGCCGCGCACGCGAGGGGTCATCGCGCTGATGGAGGAGAACTGCACGGTCTGCATGCTGTGCGCGCGCGAGTGCCCCGACTGGTGCATCTACATCGACAGCCACAAGGAGACCGTCCCGCCGAAGGAGGAGGGCGCGCGGGCGCGCACGCGCAACGTGCTCGACCGCTTCGCGATCGACTTCGCGCTGTGCATGTACTGCGGGATCTGCATCGAGGTGTGCCCGTTCGACGCGCTGTTCTGGTCACCGGAGTTCGAGTACTCGACGTACTCCCTCCGCGAGCTGACGCACGAGAAGGAGCGGTTGCGCGCCTGGATGGACACCGTGCCGGCGCCGCCTGAGCTCGAGATCGGCGCGGAGCTTCCCAAGGAGATCTCCGACGGCCTGGCTGCGGCGCGCAAGGCCGCCGAGGCCGAGGCTGCGCAGACGGTCCAGGCCGAGCAGGCGGCGACCGGCGCGCCGGCGAAGGCCGCCGGAGGGAAGGCGGCTGCGGCTGAGGAGGACATCCACGTCGAGGCCGAGGTCGATCAGGAGGTCTTCGACCAGCTCATCGCCGAGGGCAAGAGCGAGCGCGTGGCTCGCGCCAAGGCCAAGGCGGCCTTCGTGCGCCGCGAGAAGGCCCGCATCCGAGCCGAGCGGGAGGGGTCATGACCGGTGTCGATGTCGCCATGCTGATCGTGGTGGTGTTCGGCGGCGCGTCGGCGCTGCTGGTGGTCTCGGCCCGCAACGTCGTCCATGCCGCGCTGTACCTGGTGGTCGCGCTGCTGGCGGTGGCGGTCACGTTCCTGCTGGCCGGCGCGGAGTTCCTCGCCTGGACTCAGGTGCTGGTCTACGTCGGCGCCGTCATCGTGCTGATCCTGTTCGGCCTGATGCTGACCCGCGCGCCGATCGGGCCCGTGGCCAAAGAGACCGACGTCGGCCGGTTCCTGCCGGTCGCCGTGAGCGTCGCGCTGTTCGCCATGCTCATGACCGGGATCTGGATCTCCTTCGACGGCGTTCGCCTGGCCGTGGACGCGCCGACCACGACGGCCGCGCTCGGCGACGTGCTCTACATCGAGTGGGCGTTCCCGTTCATGGCCCTCGGCTTCTTCCTGACGGTGTCGCTGATCGGCGCGATCATCATCGCCCGCCGCGAGGAGGGCGAGGGCCCGGCGCCCCAGCTGGACACCGAAGTCGCGCCCGGCCGGCCCGTCCCTGCGCCGACGGACGCCTCGGCCAGCCCAGGCGTGACCGCGCCCGCCCAAGAGGTGGTGCGCTAGTGCTGGCCGTCTACCCGCTGACGTTCGCGGCGCTGCTGTTCAGCGTCGGGGCCTACGGTGTGCTCGCCCGGCGCAACGCCGTGCTGGTGCTGATGAGCATCGAGCTGATGCTCGCCTCGGTGACGGTCAACCTGGTCGTCTTCGGCCATCTGGCCGCCGAGCGGGGCGATGCGGCGCTGACCGGTCAGGTGTTCGCGCTCTTCGTCATCGCGATCGGCGCCGCCGAGGTCGGCGTCGGCCTCGCGATCATCCTGCTGCTGTTCCGCAACCGCGCGTCGATCAACATCGATGACGCCGATCTGATGAAGTACTGAGGGGGCAGAGCGCACTGTGGTGTCCGATTACGCCTGGCTGATCCCCGCCCTGCCAGCGCTGGCAGCGGCGATCATCGCCGCGTTCGGCAAGCGGATGGCGCGCAAGGGCGCCGAGGTCGGGATCGCGGCGGTGGCGCTGGCGCTGCTGCTCGCGCTGGCCATCGCGGTCGAGGTGTTCTCCGCCAACGTCGCCACGGTCGCCGAGCTCGAGGCGGCACACGAGAGCGAGGAGCACGCCGCCGGCCAGGGGGTTCAGGTCGCGATGGCGGGCGACAGGGCTGCGGCGCTGGCGGCCGCCGACGGCGAGGCCATCGAGATCCCGGAGGGACTGGAGGCGTTCGTCCACGAGCGCGGGGTGACGCTGGCGCAGTTCCAGGGGGACGAGGGGTTCGAGGCGGGCATCCGCATCGACGGGCTCGTCGCGATGATGTTCCTGCTGGTCACGTTCGTGAGCCTCATGGTGCAGATCTACTCGACCGGCTACATGCACGGCGACGCGCGCTACACGTACTTCTTCGCGCTGCTGAGCGTGTTCACGGCCTCGATGCTGCTGCTGGTGATCGCCAACAACCTGATGCTCACCTTGGTCGGCTGGGAGCTGGTGGGCGTGTGCTCCTACCTGCTGATCGGCTTCTGGTGGGAGGAGAAGGTCAACTCCGACGCGGCCATCAAGGCGTTCCTCACCACGAAGCTCGGCGACGTCGGGCTGATCGTGGGCGTCGTGACCCTGTGGGGCATGTTCCGCACCTTCAACATCACCGAGATCATCACCATGGTCGGCGAAGGCGTTCAGGCCGGCGAGGCAGCGCTGAACCAGGGCATGCTGACGTTCGCACTGCTGGCGCTGTTCCTCGGAGCGGTGGGCAAGTCGGCCCAGTTCCCGCTGCACACGTGGCTTCCTGACGCAATGGCCGGGCCCACGCCTGTGTCGGCGCTGATCCACGCGGCGACGATGGTGACCGCCGGCGTCTTCCTCATCGCCCGGCTCTACCCGCTGTTCCAGGCCTCGCCGACCGCGATGACGGTGATCGCCGTCATCGGAGCGATCACCTTGTTCGGCGCAGGGCTGCTCGCCCTGGTTCAGGACGACGTCAAGCGCGTGCTGGCCTATTCGACGATCTCCCAGCTCGGCTACATGGTCGCGGCGCTGGCGTTCAGCTACACCGCGGGGATCTTCCACCTGTTCACTCATGGGTTCTTCAAGGCGCTGCTGTTCCTCGGCTCCGGCTCGCTGATCCACGGGGTGCACTCCAACAACATGAGCGACATGGGCGGCCTGCGAAAGCCGATGCCGGTCACGTTCTGGACCTTCCTGATCGGCTCATTGGCCCTGGCGGCGATCCCGCCGCTGGCCGGGTTCTGGTCCAAGGACGAGATCCTCGCCGGGGCGCTCAGCGCCGGAGGTGCGACGGGTACCCTGGTGCTCGTCCTCGGCGCGCTCGGCGGGTTGGTCACCGCCTTCTACATGACGCGCGCGATGTTCCTGATCTTCGCCGGCGAGTACCGCGGCCACGGGCATCCGCACGAAAGCCCCGCGTCGATGCGCTGGCCGCTGGTGGCGCTGGCGGTCCCTGCGGCGCTGATCGGCTTCGTCAACTTGCCGTTCGACTTCGCCCACGCCAGCGGGTTCTCCGCGTGGACGATGTTCAGCCTCGAGTATTTCGAGTCGCACGCTGCGCAGTTCGTGGTCCCGCTGGCCCTGGCCGCGAGCGCTGCCGCAGTGATCGGGATCGGCCTGGGCTGGCGGCTGTATCGCACGTCGCCCAGCCTCGACGAGGACCCGATGCTGCGCATGGGCGCGTTCACGCGGACCCTGCAGAACAAGTACTACCTGGACGAGCTGTATCACCACGGCGTCGTGCGCCCCATCCGCGACGGCATCGCCCAGGGCGCGTACTGGCTGAACGACAACGTGATCGACCGCATCGTCTACCTCGCGGGAGCGGGCGCCACGTCGGTGGGGCGGTTCACCTACGACTACGCCGACCAGCGCGGGATCGACGCAGGAGTCAATGGGCTGGCCGGCGGCGCGAACGCCTTCGGCCGCGATGTGCTGCGCAAGATGCAAAGCGGCAATATCCAGCGCTACGCCGGGGCGATGTTCGTGGGCGTGATCGTGCTCGCGATCGCGTTCGCGGTGGCCTGACCGACGCAACAGGAGCGAGACGACGATGTGGGAAGACTGGGCGATCACCGTCACGGTTCTGCTGCCGCTGGTCGGCGCAGCCGCCATCGCGCTGATCCCGAAGGCGCACGAGGAGACCGCCAAGCCCGTCGCGCTCGTGGTGTCGGCGGCCGGCCTTGCACTGTCGGTGGCGATCATGGCCACGTACTACCTCGGCGGACTCGGTCCAGGGCTGGCCTTTGATCAGAACGTGCCGTGGATCACCGCGATCGGCGCGAACTACCACGTCGCGATCGACGGCATCTCGATGCCGCTGTTCGTGCTGAGCTATCTGCTGACATTCCTATGCAGCATCTACGTGTTTGACCACATCGAGGAGCCAGGCAAGCCGAAGGCCTTCCTCGCGCTGATGCTGCTGCTGCAGACCGGGATGGCCGGCACCTTCATCGCCTTCGACCTGATCCTGTTCTTCGTGTTCTGGGAGCTGGTGCTGGTCCCGATGTACTTCATGATCGGCGTCTGGGGCGGGCCGCGCCGGGAGTACGCGGCGGTGAAGTTCTTCCTCTACACGCTGTTCGGCTCGGTGTTCATGCTGGTCGCGTTCCTAGCGGTCTACTTCACCGCGCCGGAGCGCACCTTCGACATCGTGCGGCTCAGCGAGTTCGGTGCGGCCGGGGCGTTCTCGCGCGCCTTCCAGCTGATCGCGTTCGGCGGCGTCGCGCTGGGCTTCGCGATCAAAGTGCCGATGTGGCCGTTCCATACCTGGCTGCCCGACGCGCACACCGAGGCCCCGACGGTCGGCAGCGTGCTGCTCGCCGGGATCCTGCTGAAGATGGGCACCTACGGCTTCGTGCGCATCGCAATCCCGATCCTGCCGGACGGCGCGCTGGCCTACGCGCCGATCATCGCGGTGCTGGCGGTCATCGCGATCCTCTATGGCGCGCTGTGCTGTCTGGCGCAAACCGACCTCAAGCGCCTGATCGCGTTCAGCTCGGTCGGGCACATGGGTTTCGTGATGCTCGGGATCGCCGCGATGACGCCTGCGGGCATCAACGCGGCCATCTTCGGCATGGTCGCGCACGGCGTCATCACCGGGATGCTGTTCTTCGTCGCCGGCAGCGTGAAGGAGCGTTACCACACGCGCGCGATCGCCGACATCGGCGGCGGGATGCTCCAGACGATGCCGCGCATGGGGGCCATCTTCACGTTCGTGGCGATCGCCAGCCTGGGGCTGCCGGGCCTCGCCGGGTTCTGGGGCGAGGTGCTGGCCCTGCTCGCGGCATTCAGCCCTGCGGAGCAGCTGTCGGCGTATCTGCCGCTGTATCGCACCCTGATGGTGCTCGCCGCGGTGGGCACGGTGCTGACCGCGGGCTATTTCCTGTGGATGCTCCAGCGCGTGAACATGGGCGCGGCGCCGGACCGCTGGAAGGACGCCGCGCTCGCCGACGTCTCCCGCGTCGAGCTGGGCGCGTGGATCCCGCTGCTCGTGCTCATCCTGGCGCTCGGCGTCCTGCCGTTCCTCATCTTCGGGATGACCAACCAGCCGGTCACCGATCTGCTCGGGCAGCTGCGGCTGGGCTTCTAGTGGAGACCGCGGCATGACCGACGTCACCGCCATCGACTGGTTCGCGCTGGCCCCCGAGCTGACGCTGCTGACCACTGCGCTCCTGGCGCTGTTCGTCGACCTGTTTCTGCGCGGCGACTCCAAGCGCCTGGTCAATCCCATGGCGATCATCGGCTGCGTCGTTGCGATTGCCTGGGTCGCCGCGCTGGCGATCGATGGCGCCCCGCGGCAGGCGTTCGGGAACATGTTCGTGGTCGACGGCTATGCGCTGCTGTTCAAGGCTTTCTTCCTTACCACTGCGGTGTTCGTGCTGCTGACGAGTTACCGCTACTTCACCCAGATCCGCACCTACCAGGGCGAGTATTACTTCCTGCTCCTGGCGGCGTTCCTCGGGATGCTCCTCATGCCCAGCGCGCGCGACCTCGTGATGATCTTCATCGCGCTGGAGCTGGTCAGCGTGCCGGGCTTCGTGATGGCGGGCCTGCGCAAATTCGACCTGCGCTCCAATGAGGCGGCCCTGAAGTTCTTCGTCTTCGGCGTGCTGTCGGTGACGATCCTGCTGTTCGGCCTGTCGATCGTGTACGGGTTCACGGGGACGACCGATCTCGCCGGGGTCGCCGACGCGCTGCGGGCGATGGATCGCTCAGCGCTGATCGACGCGCGCCGCGAGCCGCTGCTGCTGGGGGCCATGCTGTTCGTCGTGGTCGGGTTCGGCTTCAAGGTCTCGGCGGTGCCGTTCCATTTCTGGGCGCCTGACACCTACGAGGGCTCGCCGGTCCCGGTGGCGGCGTTCCTGTCGGTGGCGTCCAAGGCCGCGGGGTTCGCCGGCCTGCTGCAGATCATGTTCGTCGCCTTCGAGCCCTACGCCGACGTGTGGGCGCCCGTGCTCGGCGTCGTCTCCGTCCTGACGATGACGCTCGGCAACATCATGGCGCTCCAGCAGCGCAACATCGTGCGGCTGTTCGCCTACTCCTCGATCGCGCACGCCGGCTACATGCTGCTGCCCTTCGCCCTGGTCCGCCCGGGCGCCGTCGAGGTCAACGAGCAGGCCTTCGGCGCGGTGCTGATCTACCTGCTGGCCTATGCCGTGATGAACATCGGCGCGTTCGCGGTGGTCACCGCGGTGACCGAGCAGCATCCCGGGCGCCAGGTCGGCGACTACGCCGGGCTCGGCGCGCGCGCTCCGGGACTGGCTGCGGCGCTGACCGTGTTCCTGATCTCGCTGGGCGGCGTGCCGCCTGCGGTGGGGTTCTGGGCCAAGTTCTTCGTGTTCTTGGCCGCCGCCGACGCCGGCGCCTATGTGCTGGCGGGCATCCTCGTCGTGAACTCGGTGATCGCGATGTTCTACTACCTGGCCATCGCGCGGACGATGTGGATGGACCAGCCCGTAGCGGCCGTGCCGATCCGGCCGGGGTTCGCGCTCAACGTCGCGGTCGGCGCCCTGGCGATCGCGGCGCTGGTCATCTTTGTGGTTCCCGACCTGTTCGCGGCGTCGGCAGGGGCCTCGACGTTGA
>DATKBU010000212.1:0-6400 GCA_035513815.1 Egibacteraceae bacterium | reverse complement strand
GATGCCCGTTACGGTCAGCCGGTTCCTACCGGCCAGCAGGATGATCCTTTCGGGGCCCAGTCGTCGCAGCGCCGCCGAGGTGCGCGACAGCAGGATCTGCCCTGATTGCAGCTCATCGAAGGCTGGCTGTGAGGACTTGGGCAGGAAGGCCGCATAGGTCAGCGGTTCGAGCGCGATCGCATCGAGGGGGATCACCGAGCCCTCCGCGAGCTGATCGATCGGCCGGCCCTCCGCCCCGCGAGAGCCGACCATCTCGAGCAGGTCGCCTCGCACGAGAGTCACCGCATCCACATGGCTGATGGCCGCGACCTCGCCGGCGAACCCCTCCGGCAGCCCGCCGGCGACCCAGGCCAGCAGCACCCGCTCCGATGGCGGTTCCGCTGGCACGACCGGCGACGACGGCGCGACCGGCGACGGCGTGTCGGGCAGCGGTGCGTCCGGCCACGCGGTGTCCGGCGCATCCCGTCGCAGGGGCGATGTCGCTTCGCCGGCCGCGCCACCCCCCGAGGCTCCAATCGCAAGCTCGCCCATGCCCGAATCGCCGAGCGCCGCTCGACTCTCGCGCTCTGCGGACGGGGCGACATGCTGCACCGCGAAGGATCCGCCAGCGCCGAGCGTCAACCCAGCGGCGATGACGGCGATCAACCGCAGCGCTCTGATCATCCCGCCTCCAGCGAGGCCGCGACGGCCAGCAGCTCAGCCACGCTGAGGGTGTGGCTCATCACGCTGACGACGGTGCCCGACTCGACCCATTCCAGCTCGCCCCGCGCCGGCGTGTAGCGGCCCGCGAGCCCGCGGACCCCGACTCCGCGAACATCCGCGTCCAGCGGCGGGCTCAGGCGGTCGCCGGGGCCCTGCGTGAGGATGAACTCGCGCGACCCGGGGCCGAAGAAGGTCAGCGTCACGATGTCGCCGGCGATCCGCACCGTGGGAGGGGCGAAGCCCTCCAGCTCCGAGGGCAGCAGCAGGCCGGGAAGCGCCCGCCGGGCCGCTTCCAAGCTCGCGGCGCCGCCCTCGGCCCAGTCGGGCGGTACGGGACGGCCGACCAGCCCGAGGCTGGCCGCGATGCGGATGAGTGCCGGCTCGGTGAGCGAGCCCACGACGACCACATCGAGACCTTCCGCATGCAGGCCGACCTCGTGGCCCCGCCCCGAGACGTACGCCACCCCGGTCGCGCCGAGCTCGACCCGGTGCGGCGCCGGTCCGAGGTCGCCGAAGAGGCGGGCGCCGGCCCACCCCTCAGTGGCCCGGATCTTCACCCAGGCTCGCCCATCCGTCCACGCCGCCACGGCAATGCCCTCGCCGCCCTGGTCGACGACGCCCTCCATGTGGGGGCGCATGCCCGGAGGGAGCCACCCCGGCGCGGGGAGCTGTCCAGCCGGCGACCCGGCCCTGAAACCAGCGTCCCGGGCGGCAGTCCCCGCGGGCGGCGACGGGAAAGCGGCCTCAGGGACCTCCCCGTTCAGGCGCACGCCCTCGAAGGCGACCTCGAGATACGGGGCGGCGGCGGCATCGCGATAGCCACGGCGCGCGGCCCACAGGGCCCGCTCAGGGTCGTCGGAGGGGATCACCGAGAGCGCCAGCGGCACAAGGGCCTGCTCGTCCAACCACAGCTCCACGCGGTCGCCGGGGTGGATCTCCCGCCATGCCCCCGCTTGCCGAAGCCCCTGCAGGAGCGGGTCGGCCTGTGCTGCGGTCACCGCGACCCCAACCGCGGCGCGCTCGCCGACTGACCGGCGCCCCAGCGGCTCGGGCGGCCCCGCGTCGGAGAAGCTGCGGACGGGCACGACGAGGTCCAGGGGCGCGGGGTCAAGGACCGGGAACGGCTCACGGCCGCGCAGCGACTCGACGCGTGGCTCGGGCGACATGCACGAGGGCAGCGCCTCCCGCGGGCACGCGGCCGGGCCGGCGCTCCAGCGCTGTCCGGGCGTGATGACCACCGCCACGTCGTTGGGCACCCACTGATCGGAGGGGTAGTCGGTGTGGTCGGTCAGATGCACGGCAAGCGACTCGGGCGAGGAGTACCGCAGCGTCCCCGACAGCCGCCGCTCGGGCACCTGTGGGTGCCACCCGCGCTCGACGACGCTGATCTGGGCCGACAGGGAGCGAACCTCGGATTGAGCGCTTTGGACCCGTTGAGGCAGATCCTCTGCACGGACCTCGCTGGCGCGGCGGCCGCCGAGGCCGGCGAACGACGCCCCGGCGATGACCGCGGCCAGGAAGATCGCGGCGGCTGAGGTCGCCCGCAGCCGCGACCGGCGAGGGGGCCGCTGCCGCTGCGACGGCCGGGGCCGCGGCGGCGGCCAGCCACGAGGCCATCGCTCCTGCGGCGGCCGGCCATGAGGCTCCTGCCGGTGCGGCGCGCCGGGGCGCCGCCGCCGCTGGCTATCCAAACCCAGCTGCGCGAGCACCGCCGGCGCGACGTCGGCAACGTCCTGGACCGCTTCGTAGCGCAGCTCGCGTCGCAGGCGCGCCAGCCCTGTCTTGAACGCGGCGCAGTCGGCGCAGGCGCCGAGGTGCTCATCGACGGCCCGCCGGTCGTGCGCAGCCAGCGCGCCGTCGAATCCCTCAGACAGCAGTGGCCGTGCGGCGTCACAGCGCATCCCGCTGCTCCTCCTCGGCGTCGCAGAGCCAGCTGACCAGCTGCTCGCGGGCCCGAAACACCCGGCTCTTCACCGTTCCCTCCGGGGCGCCGACGGCGTGGCCGGCCTCGCGGTAGGTGAGTCCGAGCACCTCGATGAGCACGAACGCCTCGCGAAGCCGGGGGGTGAGCGCCGCCAGCGCCGCGGCGATCTCCACGCGCCCCGACGGATCGGGCGCCGCGCGGGGCGGGGGCAGCTGCTGCGCCATGCGATCTCGACGCTGGCGCGCGCGCAGCGCGTCGACGCCGGCGTTGCGGGCGACCTGGAAGATCCATGTCGAGAACTTCGACCGGAACCCGAACGAGTCCAGCCGCCGGTACACGCGGAGGAAGGTCTCCTGAGTGACATCCTCTGCGAGCGCCGCGTCCCCAAGCAGATGCCGCAGGAACCGCCGGACATGGGCCTGATATGCGTGGACCAGCGCCTCGAACGCATCGAGATCGCCCGCCATCGCCGCCCGGACGGTGTCCGGGTCAGGTTCCTCCACCGACTGGCCTTTCGTGCGCAGCGCCTCCCGATGTTGAGACGCCGCCAGGGGAGCCATCGTTCAGGATGGATCATCGGGCGCCGCACGGCCACGCTGCGCCGGTCGATGTCAGTCTCGGCGACTATTCGCCGATTCCGTCGACGATGGCTCCATGCTGGACGTTGTCTCGACGCTTTCGGCGGTATTCCGCCGCGAACGTCATCGCACGCCGCCGCCGCACCGCGGACCAAGTACGCTGGGCCTTGGCGCCCGCGGTCGCGGGCGCTGTCCCTTTCGCCCTGGAGCTTTGAGGCATGCCCGCACGAGCCGACATCCGTAACGTGGCGATCGTCGCCCACGTCGATCACGGGAAGACGACCCTGGTCGACGCCATGCTCTGGCAGTCCGGCGCGTTCCGCCAGAACGAGGATGTCAACGACCGGGTGCTCGACTCGATGGATCTCGAGCGCGAGAAGGGCATCACGATCCTCGCCAAGAACACGGCAGTGCGATTCGGCGACGTGAAGATCAACATCATCGACACTCCCGGGCACGCGGATTTCGGCGGGGAAGTCGAGCGCGGGCTGACCATGGTCGACGGCGTGCTGCTGCTGGTCGACGCCAGCGAGGGCCCGCTCCCGCAGACGCGGTTCGTGCTGCGAAAGGCGCTGGAGGCCAAGCTCCCCGTCATCTTGGTGGTGAACAAGATCGACCGCCCGGATGCGCGCATCGCCGAGGTGATCGACGAGGTCTATGAGCTGTTCCTGGATCTGGACGCCAGCGAGGAGCAGATCGATTTCCCGATCGTGTACTGCAACGCCAAGGCCGGTCAGGCATCGCTTGACGTCGATGCGCCCGGCGCCGACCTGCGCCCGCTGCTCGACACCCTAGTCGCGACCGTCCCGGCGCCGTCGCACGACCCAGCGCATCCGCTCCAGGCTCTGGTGACCAATCTCGATGCCTCGCCCTACCTGGGCCGCATCGCCCTGTGCCGCGTTCGCCACGGCGTGATCCGGCGAGGTCAGCAGGTGGCGTGGTGCCGCGCGAACGGCGCCATCGAGACGACCAAGATCACCCAGCTGTACGTCACCGAGGCGCTCGACCGCGTCGAAGCGGACCAGGCCGGCCCGGGCGAGATCATCGCCATCGCCGGCCTGCCGGACGTCACCATCGGCGAGACGCTGTCCGACGTCGACGACCCGCGGCCGCTGCCCGTGATCCGCGTCGACGAGCCGAGCCTGGGCATGACGATCGGCATCAACGCCTCGCCGCTGTCGGGCCGGGACGGCGACAAGCTGACGGCGCGCCTCGTGCGCAGCCGGCTGGAGACCGAGCTGGTCGGCAACGTGTCGCTGCGGGTGCTGTCCACTGAGCGGCCCGACGCATGGGAGGTGCAGGGCCGCGGGGAGCTGCAGCTGGCGGTGCTGATCGAGATGATGCGCCGCGAGGGATTCGAGCTGACCGTCGGGAAGCCGCAGGTCGTCACGCGGATGATCGACGGAGCGCTGCACGAACCGGTCGAGCGCCTCGCCATCGATGTCCCTGACGAGTATGTCGGCGTGGTCACCCAGCTCCTAGGGCTGCGCAAGGCGCGTCTGGAGCAGATGGTGTCCCACGGTCCCGGCGCCTCAGGCAAGGGCCAGCTCGCGGACGGCCAGACCGAGCGCACGCATAGCGCCCACGTCGGTTGGACTCGGATGGAGTACCTGGTCCCGACCCGCGGGCTGATCGGCTTTCGGACCGAGTTCCTGACCGAGACGCGCGGAACCGGCGTCATGCATCACGTTTTCGAAGGCTTCCAGCCATGGCACGGCGAGCTGCGGATGCGCCCCAACGGGAGCCTCGTCGCCGACCGGGCCGGCCAGGCCACGTCTTTCGCGCTGCTGAACCTTCAGGAGCGCGGCACGCTGTTCATCTCGCCGGGCACGGAGGTCTACGAGGGGATGATCGTCGGTGAGAACGCGCGGTCCGAGGACATGGACGTCAACGCTGCCAAAGAGAAGAAGCTCACCAACATCCGCTCCTCGACCGGTGAGGAGCTGGTCCGGCTGACCCCGCCGCGCCTGCTGTCCCTGGAGCAGGCCCTGGAGTTCATCCGTGCTGACGAGTGCGTCGAAGTGACGCCTGATCAGATCCGCCTGCGGAAGGTCACCCTGGACGGGGCGTCGCGGCGGCGAGCGGCGAGTCACGCCAAGGCCGGCGGCTGAGCGCGCCGGAGTCGAGGTTGGGGGCGAAGCGAAACGCCCAATCCGGCGCCTCTCGCCGAGGTGGAGCGTTGTTCGGCGAGCGGCCGGAGATGATCAGCTCCCGGCCGGTCCAAAGGGTGTCCTGCCACCACGCGTCGAACGCCGGCCCATCGGGAAGTCGCAGCCATTGGTCCGCGCCGGGTTCGTACAGCCAGTGAGTTGCTGAGTTGTTGACGACGACCAGCCCGACGTCGGTCCACTCCACACTGATCCGCCACGCAGAGCTCAGCGGCGCGATCGACACCGGCGCCCAATGGCTCTCGCCGTCGGCGAGCTCGAGCAGATGAAGCCGGCCGCCGCGATCAAGCGTCACCGCGAGCAGGCCGCCCGGGACGGGGACGATTCGATGGAGGAAGCTGGCGCTGCCGATCCCTGGTAGCAGCCGCCAGCTGTCGGCGTCTGTGTCATACAGCGCGCCCGGGGCCAGATCTGACTTGCCCGCGACCCACACCAGCACAGCCCCGTTCGCCCACTCCGCGCCGAGATCCCAGGCCGCCTGAAGCAAGCCGTCCGGGGCCGGGGCGATCTGCCGCCACGCGTCCTGCGCCGGGTCGTAGGCGGCAGCGTCCGACCGCGGGCCCGCAAGGTCGAATCCGCCAAGGATGAGCAGTTCTCGGCCCGTCCACACAGCCGCCGGCCCGATCCGCGGCGCCAGCGGGCTTGGGGCCATCGGCCTCCACCGATCAATCGCGGGATCGTAGGCGGCGCCGTCGTTGTACGGCGCCCCGTCTGCCTCCCCGCCCCAGACGAGCGCCTTCTCGCCCGTCCACACGGCGATCGGGCGCTGACGGGCCGGGAGCGGCGACGGCGCTATCTCGCGCCACTCGCCCTCCGTCGGACGGTAGATGGCACCGTCAGACTTGACGGCTGGCAGGAAGGTCCCGCCGTCCTTCCACACCTGTCCCCCCCAGCGCAGAAGGCTGTCGCCGATCCACGCCGACACCGAGCCCACGCGCCGTCCGAGCGGTGAAGGGGGAACCGCGATCCACTCGCCGGCGATCTCGTCGAGGCCCGCAGTGGGATCGGGCGAGGCCGCGGGCGTCGGC
>DATKBU010000211.1:0-9296 GCA_035513815.1 Egibacteraceae bacterium | reverse complement strand
TCGGCTGCCGCGCCCCGGTCGCCTCGGGGTGAGCGAGGCCAGGAGGCCGTGAGTGGCTGAGTCCGCAGCAGTCCTCGAGGCCCGGGGGATCACCAAGCGGTTCCCCGGAGTCCTCGCGAACGCGGACATCGATTTCGTACTTCACGAAGGCCAGATCCATTGCCTGCTGGGCGAGAACGGGGCGGGCAAGTCGACGCTGATGAACATCGTGTTCGGGCTGTACCAGCCCGACGCCGGCGAGCTCTTCGTTCGCGGCGAGCACGTGGCGCTGTCATCCTCGGCGGACGCCATTGCGCTGGGGATCGGCATGGTGCACCAGCACTTCCAGCTGGTTCCCGTCTTCACCGTGTGGGAGAACGTCGTCTTGGGCGACGAACTGCGTCGCGGTCCGGCGCTGGACCGCAAGGCGGCCCGCGAGCGGATCGTCGAGCTGACCCGGCGCTACGGGCTGAGCGTTGATCCGGATGCGATTGTCGGCGAGCTGTCCGTCGGAGCGCAGCAGCGCGTGGAGCTGCTCAAGGCGCTGTACCGCGATGCCAAGGTCCTGATCCTCGATGAGCCGACGGCGGTTCTGACTCCCCAGGAGGTCGAGGGGTTCTTCGGCGTCCTGCGCACGCTGCTGGACAAGGGAATCTCAATCGTCTTCATCACTCACAAACTCAGAGAGGTGCTCGCCGTCGCTGACGAGATCACCGTGCTGCGCGGGGGGCGGGTCGCCGGAACCGCTGACCCGGCAACCGCGACCGAGCAGACGTTGGCGAATCTCATGGTGGGTCGCGAAGTTGTCTTCGAGGTCGAGAAAGGGCCTGCCGAGCCGGGCCGTGCCGTGCTGTCGGTTCGCGGGCTGGTCGCGGCGGATGATCGCGGTCATCCGACCGTCGCGGGGGTGGACCTGGAGGTGCGCGCGGGTGAGATCTTCGGCGTCGCCGGCGTCGACGGCAACGGGCAGCGCGAGCTCGTCGAGGCGATCTGCGGCATCCGGCCAGTGCTGGGCGGGTCTGTCGTCATCGGCGACGTGGACGTGACCGAGGCCTCCCCCCGGGTCATCGCCGATCTCGGCGTCGGGCACGTGCCCGAGGACCGCGCCAAGCATGGACTAGTGGGGCCGTTCCCGGTCGCCGACAACCTCGTCCTCAACCGGTACCACCGACGGGCCTTCTCGTCGCGGATGCTGATCAACCGCGGAGCCATACGGCGTCACGCCGAGCGCCTCATCGCTGAGTTCGACGTGCGGACTCCCGGCGTCGAGGTGCCGGCTGCCAACCTGTCGGGGGGAAATCAGCAGAAGCTGGTCATCGCCAGGGAGCTGTCGCAGGACCTCAAGCTGCTGATCGTCGCCCAGCCGACCAGGGGGCTCGATGTCGGTTCCATCGAGTTCATCCACCGCCAGATCATCCAGCGCCGCGACGAGGGAGCTGCCGTGCTCCTCGTATCCGCCGAGCTGGATGAGGTGATGAGCCTGGCCGACCGGATCGGGGTGCTGTATCGCGGCCGCTTCGCCGCAGTGATGGATCGGGCCGAGGCGACGCGCGAGCGCCTCGGACTCCTGATGGCGGGCGCCGGCGGGCCCGCGGCGGCGGATCGCGAGGTCGCGTGACTCCCCCGGCCTCGGAAGGCCGCCAGCGGACCGATCGGGAGCCCGCGTCGCGGCGAGGCTCGTCCGGCCTCGTCGAGACCTACTTCCGGATGGCGCCGGTCACCGTTCCGATCTACGCGGTCATCGTCGCAGCGGCGGTCGGCGGCCTGGTGATCCTCGCGGTCGGCAGCAATCCGATCACCGCGTATACCGCCTTGCTCGGGGGCGCGTTTGGGAGCTGGGGCGCGGTCCTGCAGACCCTCGCGCGCTCGACGCCGTTCATCGTCGCGGCGCTGGCGGTGGCCTTCGGCTTCAAGGCGGGACTGTTCAACATCGGAGCGGAGGGCCAGCTGCTGATCGGCGCGGTGACCGCCGCGTGGGCGGGCACGTGGTCGATGCTCGCCGGCGCGCCGCCGATCGTCTACTTGCCGGTCATGGTGGTCGCCGGTGCGCTCGGCGGCCTGGTGTGGGGCGGCATCCCTGGAATGCTGAAAGCCCGCACGGGGGCTCACGAGGTCATCACCACGATCATGCTCAACGCCATCGCGATCCGCCTGCTGCAGTGGCTGATCGGGTCGCGAACCCCGGTGATCCTGCTCGACGTCGCCGCCTCCCAGCCGCGGACTCGCCCGATCGCGCAGGCAGCCCGCTATCCGTCGATCGTCGGGCCACTCGACATCAGCTTCGTCATCGCCGTGGGGCTGTGCGCGGCGGTGTGGTTCGTGCTTCAGCGCACCACCCTCGGGTTCGAGATCCGCACAGTCGGGACCAACCCGAACGCCGCCCGTTACGCCGGCATGAGCGTGCCGCGCATTGTGATTTTGGTTCTCGCGGTCGCCGGCGCCCTGGCCGGGATCGGCGGAGCGGGCGTGGTGGCTGGCAGCACAGGCGGATTTCTCACCCCCGGGCTGCTGGCGAATATCGGGTTCGACTCGATCGCCATCGCGCTGCTGGCCAGAGCCAACCCGTTCGGGGTGATCCCTGCTGCGATCTTGTGGGGCGCCCTGCTGACCGGCGCGCCGCTGATGCAGCTGCAGGCCGATCTGTCGCTGGACCTCGTTCGCATCATCCAGGCGCTGATCATCCTGTTCGTCGCCGCCGACGCGATCGTGCGGTTCATCTTCAGAATCCGCAAACCGCACGAAGCAGACGCTCTGCACGAGGAGGCTATCTTTGCCAAAGGCTGGGGGGTCTAGGTGGGCTCGTCGCGCCCTGACGCCCCTGATCGCGGACAGCCTGCGGTGACCGACGAGCCGCCCGCCGCGTCCCCGGACGCAGGCCACGAGATTGCCGAGCCGCCCGCCAAGCCAGACGGGCGGGCCCTCGCTGCCGCAGCCACTCGCAAGGGCGGCGTCACCGGGCTGTCCCGTCTTCAAGTCCTCGGAGTGCTGTTCGGACTACTCGGCGCAGCGCTCGTTCTGGCGGTCGCCGGCCGGCTCGACGATCAGGACGTGCGGCTCACCTTCGGCCTCGGCGACCTCGCCCCATCCCTGACGCTCGATCCGCCGCGGTTCACCCGCGCCGTCGGGGCACTGATCGCGCTCGCCGGCGCCGCCGCCATCGCAGATCGGTGGACGAAGCGGCTCGCGGGCCTCGGGCTGATCGCGGCGACGGCGCTGCTGGCGCCGCTCGTCCTGGTCGTCGCGCTCGCGCTGTCAACCAGCGCATCGTCGCTGAACCTGCTCCCGCTGCTCAGCGAGTCACTGCGGCTGGCGACGCCCATCGCGCTGGGCTCCCTGGCCGGGCTGTTCGCCGAGCGCTCCGGGGTCGTGAACATCGGCATCGAAGGGATGATGCTGGCTGGCGCCGGCGTTGGGTTCGTCGTGTACGCCTTCGTGGGGGCGGGCCTGGGGGGCGGTGCGCTGTACCTCGGGATTCTCGCTGCAATCGTCGTGGGCGGGGCAATGGCCGCGCTGCACGCGATGCTGTGCGTCACGTTCCGCACCGATCAGATCGTCTCAGGCGTGGCGATCAACCTGCTGGCCATCGGGATCACCAGCTTCCTGCGCCGCGAGGTGCTGCTCGACTTGGGGGTCGGAGGCGCGGCGACCCTGCGCCCGATCGCGCTGCCTGGATTGAGCTCCCTGCCGATCATCGGCCCGCTGTTCGTGGGCAAGCCCATCTTCTGGACGATGTTCGTGGTGTTCGTGCTCACCCAGCTGGTGCTGTTCCGCACGGCCTGGGGGCTGCGGGTGCGCTCGGTCGGGGAGCACCCGCACGCCGCGGAGACGCTGGGCATCAACGTCGTCAAGATGCGCTATCAGTCGGTCATCATCGGCGGGCTCATCGCCGGCCTCGCCGGCGCCTGGTTCTCGCTGGAGACGGTCGGCAGCTTCGAGGACGTGATGACGCAGGGCGCGGGCTTCATCGCGCTGGCCGCGCTGATCTTCGGCAAGTGGCGGCCTTGGCCCGCATTCGGAGGGGCGCTGCTGTTCGGGTTCACCACGGCGCTGGGCAGCCGGATCCAGCTGCTCAGCGTCGAGATCGGCGGCTATCCGATCCCCAGCGCGTTCCTGCAGTCGGTGCCCTATGTGGTCACGATCGCAGTGCTCGCCGGCGCGATCGGCCGAGCGATCCCTCCGGCAAGCGTCGGCATCCCGTACCGTCGGGAGCGGTAGGGCCGAACGGTCCAGACGCGGGGCCTGTGCGCGGCTGAGGCAAGCCCGTGCCGCCGAGCCGTAGCATGTTGCTGCAAGCCGGCGACAAGGAGAAGCGGCGAACTGTGCGACGCGCGAAGATCGTGGCCACCCTCGGCCCCGCCCTCGATGACCGCGAGACCCTCGCGGCCGCGGTCAAGGCCGGGATCGATGTCGTCCGCCTGAACTTCTCGCACGGCGACCACGACACCCATGCGCGGCGGCTGGAGGCGGTTCGAGAGCTGTCGGTCCGAATCGGCCGCAACGTCGGAAGCCTTGCCGACTTGCAGGGCCCGAAGATCCGGCTGGGATCTTTGCCGGAGGCGGGGATTGACCTGCCGACCGGCTCGGAGGTCTATCTCATGCCGGGTTACGAATCGCTCGAAACCTATGAGAGCGGTGGTTATCCGGCGTGCCCGGTGGTCTATGACGGACTCGCCGAGGATCTCCAGCCCGGCTCGCTTGTGCTCATCGACGACGGCTCGATCCGCCTGGTCGTGTCGCGCTTCGACGGCGCCGGAGTCTGGGCGCGCGTCGTGGCGGGCGGGGTGGCCAACAGCAAGAAGGGCGTCAATCTCCCGGGCGTGGGCGTGTCCGCCGCGCCGCTGACCGAGAAGGACATCCAGGACCTGAAGGTGGCAGTCGAGCTGGGCGTGGACTGGGTGGCGCTGTCGTTCGTGCGCCGCCCCGCCGACGTGATCGACGCGCGCGAGCGGGTCGCCGCGCTCGGCGGTGAGTGCCCGATTGTCGCGAAGCTCGAGCGTCCGGAGGCGATCGACGACCTCGCGGCGATCGTCGCCGTCAGCGATGTGGTGATGGTGGCTCGCGGCGACCTCGGCGTGGAGATCGGTCCGGAGCGCGTGCCGGCCATCCAGAAGGAGATCATCGCCACCGCCAACGCAGAGGGCCGCCCGGTGATCACCGCTACGGAGATGCTCGAGAGCATGGTCTCCTCGCCGCGGCCGACGCGCGCGGAGGCCAGCGATGTCGCGAACGCGGTGTTCGACGGCACCGACGCGCTGATGCTGTCCGGCGAGACCGCGGCGGGGCGCTTTCCCGTCGAGGCCGTGCGCACCATGGCGCGCATCATCGAGGTGGCGGAGTCCTCTCCCCAGCTCATGATCGGCGCGGTGCCCTCGACCCTGGGCGGCAAGACGGCGCGGACTGTGGCCCGCGCGGCGTGTCAGGTGGCCGCCGACGTGCAGGCCAAGGCCCTGGTCGTCTACTCGATCTCGGGCCAGTCCATTCAGCTGGTCAGCAAGTACCGACCGACAATGCCGCTGGTGGGGCTGACCCCCAAGGAGACGACCCGGCGGCGCACGGCGCTGATGTGGGGCGTGGAGGCGGCGCTGGTCCCGATGAAGGAGCAGGCTTCGGACCTGACCGAATCGGCTGAGCGTGTTCTGGTGGACGGCAACTGGGCCGAGCGTGGCGACACGGTGGTGATCGTAAGCGGCAAGCCCGGCACAGAGGCCGGCACCAATCAGATCGTCGTGCACCGCATCGGCGACGCAATCGCAGGCTGAGTCGTGCGGCCGCTGGTCGACGCTGCAGACGATCTCGTCCTGCAAGCCGCACTCGGTCTCCAGCCGCGACTGTGAGCCGCCGCGAAGGTCGCCTGGCGCTTGCGGGCGCCGGCGTGTTCGGGGTCGCGGCGGCCGGGGTGGCAATCCTCGCGTTGATCGCTGACCGGCCGACCCCGGCCGATGTCCGCTTGGCGCGCCTGGCGCTGCCCGCAGCGATCGCCGTCCCAGCCGTCCTCGGGCTAGTCGCGCGGCGGTCGAGGCCCTCGCTGCTGGTCGCCGGCGCGATCCTGGGCGCGGCGATGTCGACGCTGTCGTTCGTCTTGCTGCCGCTGCTGATCCCGGCGGCGCTGTACGTGAAGGCGGCCGCGGGCAAGGGATGGACAGGCCCTGCGCCGCCTCGCCGCGCTGCCGTCGCCGCTGTTTTCACCGTCGTGCTGGGCCTGGCCGCGCTCGGGTCGGCGGGCTTCGTCCGCGCTGAGCGCTGCTGGTCATGGACGGTCTCGGCCGACGGCGCCACGATGCTGCGCGATGGCCCGCCCGCGGGGAGCGTCGGAGAGGAGCTTGCAGGCTCCGGCGAGTCCCGTGGGAGCAGGTGCGGTGAGGAGGTCACGCCGGCCGGCGCCGCCGCCGGGCTCGCGCTGGCCATGGCGGCTGTCGGTGGGGGCGTACTCCTGTCGCGACCGACCTAGTGCTGCCTGGCGCGCGGATCCGGGATGGTCTTGCCGGCGAGCAGGTCAACCTCCGCGATGCGCGCGATGGTGCCGTTGCGGCGCTCGACCTCCAGCACGCCGTCGCGCCATGAGCACAGGGTTCCCACCGCGTCGGTCATGCTCGGCTCGCCCTGGGGCGCGAGCGTGCGCGATCGGATGCTCACCCGCCGGCCGACGTCGGCGGGAGTGATGCGGATTGTGTAGCGCGGCTGCACGGATTTGGACCCTTACCCTCGCGTGCGGATTGCTGTAGCGGCGCCTGGATCAGGTAGCCTGGGCCAGAACCATAAGGGCAGCGCCGACGGCGAGACTTCTGCAAAGTTGCGGGCCAGCTCGCGCCGGCGCATCGAAGACGACGGACACGAGAGCCGCTCCGCGAAGACTCGGGTCCGTAAGGGAGCGCGGCATGACGTACACCATCGCAGAGCCTTGCATCGACGTGAAGGACAAGGCCTGTATCGAGGAGTGCCCGGTCGACTGCATCTACGAGGGTGAGCGGATGCTGTACATCCAGCCCGACGAGTGCGTGGACTGCGGCGCCTGCGAGCCGGCCTGCCCCGTGGAGGCCATCTTCTACGAAGACGACGTTCCCGACGAGTGGAAAGAGTTCACTCCCGTCAACGCCGAGTTCTTCGAGGACAGCGTCACCGGACTCGGCTCGCCCGGCGGCGCGGCGAAGGTCGGCGCCGTGCCGAAGGACCACCCCAAGGTCGCCAGCTGGTCGTAAGGCGCCTTCCTCAAGACCTGCCCGAAGCCCTCGGCGTCGCGCCGGGGGCTTCTTTCGCGCATGAACCCCATTCTTCTGACAACCTTTCGCCCAGGCGAGCGCGTCCGAGAAGTTGACGGGCGGCATCCTGCCGCTCCTCGCGGAGGACGCCGATGGAGGCAGTGGGCGTGATACAGGCGGTTCGCGAGGACGACGCCACCTTCGCCGAGGTGTTCCGCACCCATTCCGGCGTCGCCTTTCGGCTGGCCATGCGTCTGTGCGGAGATCGCCAACGCGCTGAAGATGTTGTGAGCGAGGCATTCGCGAAGGTCTATCCGCAGTGGCGGAAGGGACACGTGGAGGACGTCGGCGCGTATCTGCGCCGAGCGGTGGTCAATCAGGTGAACAGCGGGTTCCGCAGGCTGGCGACAGAACGGCGCTGGCGCGCGCGCGCCAGCGGAGACGACCGGGGCGCGGTGGGGATGGAGGACCGGTCGGCCGACGCCGAGGTGTTCCGCAAGGCGCTGCTTCGCCTCCCTCCGAGCCAGCGCGCTGTGCTCGTCCTGCGCTACTACGAGGACATGACAGAGGCTCAGGCTGCCGAGGTTCTGGGCTGCAGTCTGGGAACGGTGAAGTCGCAGGGGCATCGCGGTATCGCGAAGCTCCGCCAGCTTCTGGGGGATGCCGCGCTCGGGAAGGCGGTTCGCTGATGGACTCGACCGAGCAGAGGCTGCGCGAGCTGTTCGATGGCAGCTTCTGGGACGACCGTCCTCCCGCGCATCTGTGGGAGGCCACGGCCCGTCAGGTTCGCAGGCGTGTCGCGCGCCGACGGGTGACCACGGCCATCTCGGCGATGGGCGCAATGGTCATCGCCGCGGTCGCACTGCCCGGTGCGCTGCAGCGGCTCGGGGAGTATGAGATCCGCTTCGCTCAGACCCCCCAGGCGTCGCCGTCAGCTGATCCGCAGTCCGCGATCGGGCCGGCTGCAGATGATCCGGCTGCCGCCGCCGGCCCTTCCCACGCGCTCAGTGCGCTGCACGCGATCGGCGCCGCGCGCTCTGGGCTTGTGGCGGTGGGCGTCGACAGCGAAGGGCTCGCCGGCGTGTGGACCTCTGAGGACGGCGCGGCGTGGCAGCCGGCCCACCCGCCCCCGCCGATCATGTTCGACGGCCTCGAAGGCGAGGCGCTCGAGATGGCGGCGGTCGCGTCGGATGGCGAGGCGCCGCTTCTGGCGGTGGCGGGAGGCTCGGCCGCTCCTCGAATCTGGCGCTCGTCGGACGGCGCGACCTGGACGCGGGTGGACCAGGCCATAGCCGCCTTCGAGGATGCCCGTGTGATGGACGTCGCCGCCGGCGGCCCCGGGTTCGTGGCGGTCGGCTTCAGCGGCGACATCGGCGATGAGTCCCTTCAGGCCGCCGCTTGGACGTCTTCTGATGGGATCGCGTGGGAGCGAGTCCCCGACGACGAGGACCAGTTTGACGGGGACGTTATGGAACAGGTGGTCGCGGGCGGCCCCGGGCTGGTGGCGGTCGGATCCGATGACAAGGGCAGCCATGTGTGGACCTCGGACGACGGCCGTTCCTGGAAGCGCGGCAGGCCGCATGTCGAATCAGAGGACGGTCTGCTCCTCCAGGTATCCGCGCTCGCGTCCGACGGGCGAGAGGTTGTCGCGGTCGCGCGCAGCGAGGGATCGGAGCTGTTCTTCCTGCGCTACGTGAGCGGGTTCGATTGGAAGGACGCGCGGCTTGATCCGCTGCTGTTCGAAGGCGCCGAGATCCACGGGCTGGCGAACCTCGACGGCCGGTTGGTCATGATCGGCCGCGACAGGCAAGGCGCGGCGGTCTGGGAATCAGACGACGGGTCCGAATGGACCAGGATGCTCGAGGCCCCTGGCGCCGTGCGCGGCGCGAGCGCGTCCGAGCAGCCGCCGTTCCCTGACTCCAGCGCCCAGATGGAGCGAGGGGACAGCGCATTCGGCGTCTATCTCGCGGTCGCCTACGAGCGCGACGCTCCCGCGCTGGAGATCGCCGAGAAGCGCGCGAGCGAGGCGGGGTTCGTCGCGGTGCGCGGCGACGTCAACTGCGACCGCGGGGTCGCCGAAGCCCTCGGCTTCGATGAGTCGCGCGACTATATCGGCGTGCG
>DATKBU010000210.1:0-5121 GCA_035513815.1 Egibacteraceae bacterium | reverse complement strand
CGCGCCGCGGCCCAGCGAGACGCGCCCCTCGAGAGGAGGTGAGCAGAGGAACTCGAGGTCCGCGCGCATGCGCTCGCGGTTCGCCTGCTCGCGAAGGTGGAGCGGCGGGGCGAGCGTCAGGAGAACAACAGCAACGACTGCAGGCTTCATGAGATCCCCCCCGAACTCCCGAACCCCCGAACTCCCGAGCTCCCGAGCTCAGACCTCCCGAGACCTCGTTGCTCTCCGACAGCGCGGATTAGCCGCGTCGCCGGACCGGATCATGCCAGAATTGATGCCGGAGTGTCCTTGAGCTGCGTTCATCCCAAGGATGAAATCTCAACCGCCCGCGGGTTCAGAGGTCTGCCTTCCCGCTTCTCTGGCGATGTGCGCCGGCCATGCCGCTCAGCCGCGAGCCGCGCCGACCATCGTCTCGAACCAGCGACACGTGGGCTCGGGTCGCGGCGGCAGCGACTTGTCAGCCAGCCCTCGAGACCACGACGATCGTCGCCGTGAGATCGCCCTGTTGGGCCACGCCGGCCGGTGCGCCGTGGTCCCGCAGCGTGCCTCGCACCGCAGCCACGCGATGCCTTCGCAGATCATGCCCGGACGTCGGCTCGAACCAGACTGCGGACGTGGGGCCGGTCGGCAACGCCTGCGGCGAAGCGGTTTCGATGAGCAGCTTCGGGCGGGTGCCGGGGTCGGCCTGGAACACGACCCGGCCCATGCCCGCGCCATGCAGGCCCCATCGCTGGTCCCATCGAGCCACACCGAGGCGCCGACGAGGTCCACGGCGCGCCCGCCACCACCGGAACGGAACCTCGCGACCCTCGCGGCAGGTCCTGCGAGCCGCTTGCACAGTATGACGGCTGGACGTCTGGCACCGGACGCCCGCAACCGGCGCCATTCGCTCAGTCCGTATCCTGCGCCCAGCGGGAGCAGAACCGCCACGGAGCCGATGAGCGTCGCGATGAACCACGTGACGATCACTGCATGGCACCCATAATTTCTTCGTGTCCCTCTCGCTCGGCAGCGCTCCAATACTGCCTTTGACCGCCACATAGTACTCAGCGAGCTGAACATCCGCGCCGAGCCTTGATGCAACCTATCATTCTCCCGCTCGCGTGTAACGGCCTGGCAGTCTCCGGGCGCCGAATGAACGGACGCCTGCACGAAGTCACGCGCTGCGGCCCCAAAATACGTTACGGCCCCGGCGCATCAGACCTTCGTCAACGTCGATGAGCGGGATTCGCTGATGTCGCAGGCGATTTTCGAGCTGATCCTCAAGGAGTCTCGATAGCGGCTGAGCTTACGGCGGAGCGGCGTGCATCACGAATCATGCAGATGGGCGCCGCAGCGTCGGGTCGCTGACGCGACCGCTTGCCCATCCGCGGCGCCGCCTCCTGGAGCATTCCCGTCCAAGCGGCTGCGTGCGCTCGCGTAGCGCCCATTCGGCCGCTTGCGCGGGTGCCGGGGCTCATCCGGTACGGTTCTCGCAAAAGCTCTGGCTGATGTGGTGTCGGCGCGGCCGGACCTGCTCGGCGGCTGCCGAGAAAACTGCAAACTGCGGGCGGCGCGATGCGCCGGTACTCAGTCCGGAGAGGAGCGAGGCCATGAGTTCGATGGGTCTGTCACGGCGGATGTGGAAGGGGCTGGCAGCGCCGGTCCTGCTGATCGCGGTCGCCGCCTTCGCCAGCCCGGCGCTGGCCCAGTCGGCGGCGCAGGAAGTCGAGAGCGCGGCGAGGCAGACGGGTAACGCCATCACCGATTCCTGGATCACAATGAAAGTGCATTCGCAGTTCATCCCCGAGGATGCCCTCGAAGGTAGCGACATCGACGTGGATACGAGCAAGGGCGTGGTCACGCTGAACGGAACCGTCGCGACCGAGGCCGGGCGCGCGCGGGCGATCGCGATTGCCAAGGCCACCGACGGGGTGACGAGCGTGACCGACAAGCTGCGCGTCGGGATCTCGGAGTCGGTCACCCCCGCGGCACGCGATGCCGGGCGCAAGGCGGGCGAGGAAACGAAGGAAGCCGGCCGCACGGCCGCCGGCGCCACACGCGAGGCGGGGCGGGACGCGGCGCGGACGGCGAAGGATGCCACCGGCACCACGGGACGGGCCGTCACCGATGGCTGGATCAAGTCGAAGATCTACTCGCAATACCTGATCGAGGGCGCCCTGAACGACAGCGATATCGATATCGACATCAGCAAGGGCGTCGTCAGTCTGAACGGCGTCGTGCGATCGGAAGCCGGGCGCGCGCGCGCCCTGGCGATCGCGAAAGAGACCGATGGCGTCAAGAGCGTCAACAGCAACCTGAAAATCACGCCCAAGGCCAAGTAGCTCGTCGTGTGACCGGCCACCAGGATCTGCTGCAGATCCTGGTGGCCGTGCTGCCACTTCCCTCTCATTCCAGCTTCTTCCTTGCCTTCGCTGCGTGCGGGGTGGCGCGCGAACGGCGAACGTGTTCCGACCGCCGCGACCTGGAGATCGGATTGACAGGGTCGCGCGATAAAAACTACACTGTGGTCGTAAGTCGGTCGCGCCCCTCGAAGCGCCCGACCTCACGACCATGCCGCCCACCATCGGCGATTTCGAACAGCTCATCCTCATGGCCCTGATCCGCCTGGGGTCCGACGCGTATGGCGTCACCATCCGCGCCGAGATCGAGTCGCGTACGGGCCGCGCGATCTCTCCAGGCGCGTTGTACACGGCGCTCGACCGCCTCGAGACGCGCGGACTCGTCTCGTCCCGGCTGGGGGACCCGACGCCCGAGCGCGGGGGCAAGCGGAAGCGCCTCTACACGGTGCAGCCGGCCGGCGAGCGCGCGATCGCGCGCGTCTACGAATCGCTGCGCCTGATGGCCAGCGGCATGGCCACGCGGCTCCGGACGATCAAGAGCTGAGCCCGACATGCCGTTCATGCCCCCCCGATCCGCCAACGCCGTGCTTCGTTCGGTGCTGCCCGCCGAGGACGCCGAAGTCGTGGCGGGCGATCTCGAAGAGACCGCCCGCACCTCCATCGCGCCGCGGCGTGGCCACGGCGCGGCGCGGCGCTGGTACTGACGGCAGGTGCTCAGTATTGTCGCCGCGCATGTACTCAGCCGCTCCACTGATTCACCTGACGATCAACACACGAGGATGACCATGGCCGCGGTTGGACAGGACGTTTCCTTCGCCGTCCGGTCCCTGCGCAGGCAGCCGGCATTCACGGTGATGGCCGTCGGCATGCTGGCCCTCGGCATCGGGGCGACCGTCGCGATCTTCGCTCTGGTCAATGCGGTGGTGCTCAAGCCGCTGCCGTTTGCCGACCCCGATCGGCTGATGCTCGTGCACCTGCTCGGGCCAGGACCGGGAGAGCCTGCGCCTCGCCAGATGATCTGGTCGTATCCGAAATATCGCGTGTTTCGCGAGAACCAACGCACGTTCGCGGCAACCGCCGCGTTCAGCGCATGGAACTGGAATCTGACGGGCTCGGCGTCGCCCGAACGCTTGGAAGGCGAGCTGGTCGAGGGCGGCTACTTTGACGTCCTCGGATTGAATCCGCATCTCGGTCGAGGGTTTTCAGCCGACGAGACTCGGGGCGCGGGCTCGCCGCCGCTCGTCGTCCTGGGGCATCGGATCTGGACGGAGCGCTTCGGCGCCAGCAGCGACGTCCTCGGCCGCGGCGTCGGTCTGAACGGAATCCCTCACACCGTGATCGGCGTGATGCCGGCGGGCTTTCTCGGGCTCACCGGCCAGGCCGACATCTGGGTTCCCGTGACGACGCTCTCGGCGGGTGACCTGGAAGAAAGGTGGAATCACTCCTACTACGTCGTCGCGCGGCGCAACGATGGCGTGACGTCGGCGCAAGCCGCCGCCGATGCCAGGGTGCTCGGCGATCTCGTGCACTCGCAGATCGGGAGTCCGGGGCAGAAGCCGGGCCCGCCCTGGAGCGCGGTCGCTGTTCCGCTGGACGAAGAGCGTGTCGACCCTCTCATTCGCCGGTCGATCCTGCTCCTGTTCGCCGCTGTCGTCTGCGTGCTACTGATCGTCTGCATCAATCTCGGAAATCTCACGCTCGTCCGCGGCCTGGCCAGACAGCGCGACGTCGCCATCCGGCTGGCTTTGGGCGCGAGCCGGCTGCGGATCGTCCGTCAATTCATGACCGAGAGCGCGCTGCTCGCAGCGATGGGCGCCGTCGCCGCGATTGGGGTGGCATATGTGCTCCTGTCTGCTGGTGCGGCGCTGATGCCCGATCTGCGCGCCGTGCTGCCGCGCGGGCTCGGGGCGGCCAGCGGGCTGACGCGGGTCGGGCTCGGCCGGCTCGGTCTCGATGCCACGACCCTGGTTTTCACGGTGCTCGCGGCCGGTGGCGCCGCACTGGCGTTCGGACTCATTCCCGCGTGGCGCGCGTCTCGTCGAGACCTCGCCGGCACGATCAAGGTCGGGGCCTCGGGCGGACTGGCGCAGGGGTCTCGCGGGTTCTCGGGCCGGAACCTCTTGATGATCGGGGAGACCGCGCTCGCGCTCGTGCTCCTCGCCGCGGGCGCCCTGATGCTGAAAAGCGTCGCCCGGCTGCAGGCGACGGAGCTTGGATTCAACCCCGACTCGCTGCTGTCGGTCCGCCTCGTGTTACAGGGGACCCAGTACAACCCGCAGCGCGCGACACAGTTTCTGGAGCAGCTCCTCGGCCGACTCGCTTCACGCGGCGATCTCGGGGCGGTTGCCTATGGCAGCTCTGTGCACCAGTCCAGGGGGGGTGCAACGGCACGACGGTCACATTTCCGGATCGCCCGCCTGCCGCGGGCGGCGACAAACCGGTGGTGGGCGTACTCTGGGCGTCGCCGACCTACTTCCACACGCTTGGCATTCGACTCCTTACGTCTACCTGCCGCTCCTGCAGTCGACGCGGACGTGGGGTGTCATCTTTGTCAGAAGCCGCGTCTCCGTCGCATCGGTCGTGGCCATGGTGCGCACCGACATGAATGCGCTGGATCCCGATCTGCCATTGACCGATATCCGCACGATGGAGGAACGGGTGAGTGAAGCCACCTGGCGGACACGCATGAGCGCCTGGCTGCTGAGCGCATTCGCCGCACTGGCGCTTCTGCTGGTCGCCCTCGGCGTGTACGGCGTCGTCTCCCAGGGTGTGCAGCAGC
>DATKBU010000209.1:0-18751 GCA_035513815.1 Egibacteraceae bacterium | reverse complement strand
GATCGCAGCGGCGCTTGTCCTTGCCATGTTCGGCCTCTCCGGCGTTTCGGTGGCGTTCGCGGCGCGCTTCGGGCCTTCCGCCGTGATGGCCGCCGCGCTGGGCGGGTTCATGCTGCGCCTGGTCGCCTACGCGCTGCTGATTGTCCTGCTCCGCCCGGTTGAGGCGATCCACGGGCCGTCTTTGGCGATCTCGGCCGCCGTGCTGCTGATCGCGACCCTCGTCTGCGAGGCCTGGCTGGTCATCACGCGCCCGGGGTTCTTCTGGGTCGACACCAGCGCCCGCCCCGCCGGGCACATCGAAAGGAAGATGGCGTGACGCCGATGCTGGCTGCGGTCGAGTGGGGCGGGGAGTGGCACATTCCCGAACCCAGCGAGCTGTTCGAGTGGCCGGCGTTCTGGTGGTCGGCTGATTGGAACTTGTTCGGGGTCCCGCTCTACGTCAACCGCGTGGTGATGCTGACGTTCCTGGCGGTGCTGATCGCCGCTGCGCTGTTCCTCGTCGCCTTCCGCGCCCCGCGGGTCGTGCCGAGCAAGCTGCAGTCCTTCGCCGAGTCGATCGTGGAGTTCATCCGAGAGCAGATCGCGATCCAGGTCATCGGCGCCGACGGCGTGAAATGGGTGCCGTTCCTGACCACCATCTTCATGTTCGTGTGGATCAACAACCTGTTCGAAGTCGTGCCGGGGATCAACTTCCCGCCGACCTCCCGCATGGCGCTGCCCGCGTTCCTTTCGGTGATGGTGTACATCACGTTCCTGTTCATGGGGATTAAGGCGCAGGGATTCGCCAGTTACTTCAAGAACCTCGCGTTCCCCCCGGGCGTGCCCTGGCCGATCTACATCCTGTACACGCCGATTGAATTGATCTCCGTCCTGGTCGTGCGGCCCCTCACGCTCGCCGTCCGTCTGTTCGCCAACATGATGGCGGGCCACATCATCCTCACGATGATCTTCATCACGATCCATGCGTTCCTGTATCTGCGGCCTGAGCTGCCGATCGGGCTGGTCGCTCTCGTCGCGGCGCCGCTGCTGATCGGCTTCGAGCTCGTGGTCGGCATTCTGCAGGCCTACATCTTCACGATCCTCACCGCCGTCTACATCGGCGGCGCCCTTCACCCGGAGCATTAGACCTACCAGCGTCCGGCAACGACAGGCGGCGCGCGCCGCATCAGACACCAGAACAAGGAGCAGCTACATGGAAGGCGACATCGGCTCGATCGGCGCCGGCCTCGTGTACGGCCTGGGGGCCATCGGCCCTGGCATCGGCATCGGATTCCTGGTCGGCAAGGCCATTGAGGCCATGGCCCGCCAGCCTGAGGCCGCCGGCATGGTCCGCACCACAATGTTCTTGGGCATCGCATTCGTCGAGGCGCTCGCCCTGTTCGGCTTCGTGCTGAGCTTCATCGTCTGACGTGCAGGAGGCAACCATGCAGCTGCTCGCAGCAGCGCAGATTCTCCTCGCCACTGAAGCCGGCGAGGCGCCGGCCGGGTACGAGGTCATCCTCCCGGCCTGGGCGGAGCTTGTCTGGGGCGCGGTTGGCTTCGCGATTTTGTTCTGGATTCTGAACAAGGTCGCGTTCCCCAAGATGAACGAGATGCTCGCCGCACGAGCGGACAAGATTCAGGGCCAGATCGAGGCGGCTGAGGCCGCCCGCTCCGAGGCCGAGCTTGTCCGTCGCCGCTACGAGGAGCAGCTGGCTGACGCCCGCGGCGAGGCGAATCGCATCGTCGAGGCCGCCAAGGAGCAGGCCGAGCGCCTGCGCGCGGATCTGGTCGCCAAGGCCGAGGAGGACGCGGCCCAGATCCGGGCACGCGCCAGCGAGGACATCGACGCGGAGCGCACTCGTCTGGTCCAAGAGCTGCGCAGCCAGGTGGCGGTGCTGTCGGTGGAGCTGGCCGGCAAGATCGTGCACCGCGAGCTGGACGCCGAGCAGCACCGTGAGCTGGTCGACACCTACATCGACGAGCTGGCGAGGATGAGCTAGATGTCCTCGATCGCCTCCGCAAGCAGCGCCGGGACCGACACGATCTCCGGCTACGCCCACGCCATTCTCGAGGTGGCGCGGGCCGAAGGCGCGGTCGAGCGCGTCGAGGACGAGCTGTATCAGTTCGCCCGGACGCTGGAGGCGAACTCCGAGCTGCGCGAGCGCCTGTCCGACGAGTCCCTGCTGGTAGCCGGCCGCATCGAAGTCATCTCCGAGCTGCTCGGCGGCAAAGCGCACCCGCAGACCGTCAGCGCCGTCTCCTACGTGGTGCAGGCGGGCCGCGGGCGCGTCCTCCTCGAGATCGCCGACGAGACCGCACGGCTGGCCGCCGAGGCGCGCAAGCGAGTCGTCGCGGAGGTGCGCAGCGCCGTGGCGCTGGACGACGCGCAGCAGTCGAAGATCGCCGCGGCGCTGACCCAGTCCAGCGGCAAGGACGTGGAACTCAAAGTCACCGTCGATCCCAAGGTCGTCGGCGGCCTGGTGATCAAGATGGGCGACACCGTGATCGACGGGAGCGTCGCGCGCCGGCTGTCGGAGCTGCGCGCCCGCCTCACCGGCGGCTGATCACAGTCTCCGGCGCCACGCAGCGACAAGAACCGGCAGCACGAGGAAACGAGCGAACCACATGACCGACTTGAGCATCTCACCCGAGGACATCACCAGCGTCCTGCGCAGCGCGATCAGCGACTACAGCTACACGCCCGAGCGCGAGCAGGTCGGCCGGGTCATCGAGACCGGCGACGGGATCGCTCGCATCTCGGGCCTACCCGGCGTGATGGCCAATGAGCTGCTCGACCTGGGGGTGGGCCACGACGGCGCACGGCTGTACGGGCTCGCGCTGAACCTCGACGAGCGCTCGATCGGAGCCGTCATCCTCGGCGACGGCTCCGGCGTACAGGAGGGCGACGAGGTCAAGTCCACCGGCGAGGTGCTGTCGGTGCCGGTCGGCGACGCCTACCTCGGGCGCGTCGTCGACCCGCTCGGGCGGCCGATCGACGGCAAAGGCCCGCTGGACGCCGACCGCCTCGACGGCCGTCGCGGTCTTGAGGTCCAGGCCCCCGGCGTGGTCGATCGCCAGCCGGTCAAGGAGCCGCTGCAGACCGGCATCAAGGCCATCGACGCGATGACCCCGATCGGCCGCGGCCAGCGCGAGCTGATCATCGGCGACCGCCAGACCGGCAAGACGGCCGTCGCGGTGGACGCGATCATCAACCAGCGCCAGCTGTGGGGCACCGACCGCGCGGTCAAGTGCATCTACGTCGCCATCGGCCAGAAGGGCTCGACGGTCGCCGAGATCGTCAACCGCCTCGAGCAGAACGGCGCGATGGAGTACACAACCGTCGTGTCGGCCCCGGCGTCCTCGCCCGCGCCGTTCCAGTACATCGCCCCCTACGCCGGCGCGGCCATCGGCGCCTACTGGATGTACAAGGGCGAGCACGCCTTGATCGTGTACGACGATCTGTCCAAGCAGGCCGACGCGTACCGCCAGCTGTCGCTGCTGCTGCGCCGCCCGCCCGGCCGCGAGGCTTACCCGGGCGATGTGTTCTACCTGCACTCCCGCCTGCTGGAGCGCGCCGCCAAGCTGTCGGAGGACAACGGCGGCGGATCGCTGACTGCGCTGCCGATCATCGAGACCAAGGGCGGGGACGTCTCGGCGTTCATCCCGACCAACGTGATTTCGATCACCGACGGCCAGATCTACCTTGAGACCGACCTGTTCTTCCAGGGCGTGCGCCCGGCCATCAACGTCGGCATCTCGGTGTCCCGCGTCGGCGGATCCGCCCAGATCAAAGCGATGAAGCAGGTGTCCGGCACAATGCGCATCGACCTCGCGCAGTACCGCGAGCTGGAGGCGTTCGCGCAGTTCGGATCCGAGCTGGACAAGGCTTCGCAGGCCCAGATCGACCGCGGCGCCCGGACCGTGGAGATCCTCAAGCAGCCGCAGTTCTCGCCGGTCCCCGTCGAGCAGCAGGTGGTCGTCATCTGGGCGGTCACCAACGGCAAGCTCGACGACATCCCGGTCGCCGATGTGCAGCGCTTCGAGCGCGAGCTGCGCGAGTACCTCGGCAGCCGACACGGCGACCTGCTCGGCGACATCAGCGGCGACGGCCAGCTCGGCGACGAGCGCGTCCAGCGCCTCGACGCTGCGATCACCGACTTCAAGGCGTCCTTCGAGCGCTCCGAGGTAGTCGCCGCGGCTGAGCCGTACGCCGCCGAGGACCTCGACACGCTGGGCGGCGGCGAGCCGGAGGCCGAGGCCGCCGGGGACTCGGCCGACGAGGCGCGTGCGCCGGAGGCTGCCGGAGAGCCAGCCGCAGACGACGCCCGCGAGCCCGAGGAGAAGGCCGGCCCGGTGGCCGACACCGACGCAGAATCGCCGGTGTAGCACGGGCGACGATTCACACAGGAACGGTGCACTAGATGGCAGCAGGAGACCTGCGGACGCTCCGCCGGCGGATCAAGAGCGTCAAGTCGACGCAGAAGATCACGCGGGCGATGGAGCTGATCGCGGCCAGCCGGATCGCGCGCGCTCGCCGCACGGTCGAGGCCGCGCGTCCCTACGCCGAGCAGATCACCCGCGTCATCCGCGACCTGGCAGCCGAGACTGAGGTCCTAAGCAGCCCGCTGCTGTCGGTGCACGAGTCGGTTCGCCACGTCGCGATCCTGGTCGTCACGTCCGACCGCGGCCTGGCCGGCGCGTACAACACGAACGTCCTGCGCCGCGCCGAGCGGCTGGCCATCCAGGAGCGCGACGCCGGCCGCGAGGTGGTCATGTACGCGGTCGGCCGCAAGGCCGAGACCTACTTCCGCTACCGCGGCGCCCCGCCGGTCCACACGTGGACCGGAGTAAGCGACACGCCCCGCTACGCCGATGCAGCAGACATCAGCGAGCGGCTGGTCGCCGACTACACGGCGGAGAAGATCGACCGGGTCTGGCTGGTCTACACCGACTTCAAATCGGCGCTGACCCAGGTGAGCTCTGTCGCCAAGCTGCTGCCGGTCGACGCGCGCGAATTCGGCGGCGGCCAGCAGTTCCCGCCGCAGTTCATGTTCGAGCCGGACCCGGCCACGATCCTGGCCGAGCTGATCCCGCGCTACCTCGAGCACCGCGTGTACGCCGGGCTGCTGGAGTCCTCCGCGAGTGAGCACGCCAGCCGCCAGCGTGCGATGAAAGCCGCCACCGACAACGCCGGCGACATCATCGAGGACCTGACGCGCGAAGCCAACCGCGCCCGCCAGGCCGCCATCACCACCGAGATCTCCGAGATCGTGGGCGGGGCCGAGGCCCTGTCCCAAAGCGCGTGACCCAACAGGAGCACCAGACGCTATGACCGACACACAGACCGCCGCGGCACCGGCCGAGCAGCTCTCCGACGGACGAATCCTGTCCGTCGTCGGCCCCGTCATCGACGTCGAGTTCCCCCCGAACGCGCTGCCGGAGATCAACTTCGCGCTGAAGTTCGACCGCCGCGTCGACGGCGGGGCGCAGACGCTGACCGCCGAGGTCGCCCAGCACATCGGCGACCGGGTCGTGCGCGCCATCGTGATGCAGCCGACCGACGGCGTGACGCGCGGCACCGCGGTGCGCAACACCGGCGCCCCGATCTCGGTCCCGGTCGGCCCGGGGATCCTCGGCCACCTCTACAACGTTCTCGGCGAGCCGCTGGACGTGGACCCGGACAAGATCAGCCCGGAGGCGTACTGGCCGATCCATCGCGACCCGCCCCCGTTCGACGAGCTGGAGCCGCAGGCCAAGATGTTCGAGACGGGCATCAAGGTCATCGATCTCGTCGAGCCGTACGTCGAGGGCGGCAAGATCGGCATGTTCGGCGGAGCTGGCGTGGGCAAGACCGTGGTCATCCAGGAGATGATCTACCGCGTCGCCGAGCAGCACGGCGGCGTGTCGCTGTTCGCCGGGGTGGGGGAGCGCACCCGCGAGGGCAACGACCTCATGCTGGAGATGAAGGAATCCGGCGTGCTGTCGAAGACCGCGCTGGTCTTCGGCCAGATGGACGAGCCGCCTGGCGTCCGTCTGCGCGTCGCGCTGTCGGCGCTGACCATGGCCGAGTACTTCCGCGACGTCGAGCGCCAGGACGTGCTGCTGTTCATCGACAACATCTTCCGCTTCGTGCAGGCCGGCTCTGAGGTTTCCACGCTGCTGGGCCGCATGCCGTCTGCAGTGGGCTACCAGCCCACGCTGGCCAACGAGATGGGCCAGCTGCAGGAGCGCATCACCTCGACCAAGGGCCGCTCGGTGACGTCGCTGCAGGCGGTGTACGTCCCCGCAGACGACATCACCGACCCGGCGCCCCACGCGACCTTCGCCCACCTGGACGCCCAGACGGTGCTGTCGCGGCCGATCTCGGAGCTGGGGATCTACCCGGCCGTGGACCCGCTGGACTCCAACTCGCGGATCCTCGACCCGCAGGTCGTCGGGCAGCGCCACTACGACGTCGCCACCCGCGTCCAGGAGAACCTCCAGCGCTACAAGGACCTGCAGGACATCATCGCGATCCTGGGCATGGACGAGCTCACCGAAGAGGACAAGATCACCGTGCAGCGCGCGCGGAAGATCCAGCGCTTCTTCTCCCAGCCGTTCTACGTGGCTGAGCAGTTCACCGGGCAGCCGGGCGTGACCGTGCCGCTGTCCGAGACCATCGAGTCCTTTGAGGCGCTGATCAACGGCGAGTTCGACGACCTGCCCGAGCAGGCGTTCTTCAACGTCGGAGGGATCGAGGAGGCGCAGGCGAAGGCGAAGAAGATTGCGGAGGCGTGATCCTGGCGCGCGGCCCCTCCCCCCAGAGGACCGCGAGCCCACCCACCCGTCCAAGTGGTCGCCGTTCCGCCCACCGGAGGGGCGCTCACCCGCCCACCCGTCCAAGTCCCTCCGGCGGGCGGAACGGCCCGATCAGCTGCCAAGAAGAGCGCTCAGATGAGGAGTGATGAGACGTGGCTGTGATGGAAGTTCATGTGGTGAGTGCTGAGCGGGAGCTTTTTGCTGGTGAGGCGACTGAGGTGTATGCGCGGTCGCTGGATGGGGAGATCGGGATCCTGCCCGGGCATCAGCCGGCGCTCCTGGCGCTTGCGGTCGCGCCGGTGCGCGTGAAGCAGGATGACGGCTCTGAAGTGGTGTTCGCCGTCCACGGAGGCTTCCTGGAGTTCCGCGAGAACCATCTGACGGTGCTCACCGACGTCGCCGAGCCCGTCGGTGAGATTGACCGTGATCGTGCGGAGGCGGCCAAGCAGCGCGCTGAGCAGCGCCTCGCCGCCGACTCCGAGGACGCCAACGCCAAACTGCAGCGCGCCCGCGCCGACTTGCGTCTTTCCGTCGGCGAGGGCACCTAGCGCGAGCGTCACGTGGTCGTCGGCGTCCGCGTCCGGGCTCGGCGGACTGGCGGCCCGCTGAGCGGGAGCCACGGCACAGCAGGGGCGAGCGTCCTGCTCGAGCCGTAGACCAGGAGCGCCAGCATCGCGCCGTAGATCGGCAGATGCCCGATGAGCTCGCCGCGGTCGAGGAAGAACAGCGTGGCGTTGAAGGGGATGCCGGCGAGGATCACCGCGGCCTGAGGCGCGGCGCCGGAGATGATCAGCAGCCCGAACAGGATCTCCACCGCAGCGGTGAATCGGATGTACGCCGCAGCGTCCAGGTCGAGGCCGAGCAGCGCGAACACGTCCAGAGCCGGATAGTCCTCCAGGAACGCGGCGGTCAGCTCAGGGTTGAGCAGCTTCTCGGTGAGCGCCACGACGATCAGGGCTCCGCCGACGCACAGGCGCAGCGCCAGCAGCGGAACTCGAATCTGGCCCGCCGTGACCGGCCGCGCCCCGTAGCGATGCGCACCCGGCGGCAGAAGCGCAAGAAACAGCGCGATCCCGAGCAGGTCCGCCGCCTCAAGGACCGCCACGGGACCGGCGAGCACCATGCCGAGCGGGCCCAGCGCCGCCACCGCCAGCGCGGCCGGGCGCAGCGCCACGCCGGCGATCAGCCACACACCCACCAGGGCCTCGGCGAACGCGATCGCCCAGCCCGCAGGGACAGGGTCCAGTGACAGATTCGGGGCCAGATACGCGTTGGTCACAGCAAGCGAAAGCAGCGAGACCCCGAGATGCACGCCGAGCAGCCGCGGGACCCACGGGGCGACACGTCCGAGAAACGACAGCGCGCCGAGCTCAGGCGTGGGCAGGCGGCGCGCCACAGCCCGCCATGCGAGGGCGAGCGCGAGCGCCGCGCCAATCAGGGAAAGCGAGACTGGATCGGACAGAAACGCCCAGTCCGGCCGCCCGCCGGGGTCCTCGACGAACCACTTCGCGTGCGCAAGAAGGTCCAGCATGTCTGGGGCGAGCCTATCGTCAGCAGCCCGAGCCCTCGTACAGCGGGGCATGGGACGCACTCTCGGCCAGCTGGCGGGCTCCAGTAGACTTCATCCGCACATGGACGCCTTCCGCATTCGGGGCGGGCGACCGCTCGCTGGTCGCATCACGGTCAGCGGAGCGAAGAACTCCGCCCTCAAGCTCGTCGCCGCCGCGCTGCTCGCGGAGGGCCGCTCGGTGATCTCCAATGTGCCCGCGATCGCGGACATGTCCGCGATGGCGCGGATCCTGGAGGACCTCGGCGCAACGGTCGACATCGACGGGGACGCCTACTCGATCGACGTGCCGTCCGATATCGGCTGCGAGCCCTCGGCCGATCTCGCGCGCCGACTGCGGGCCTCGATCGTGGTGCTCGGCCCGCTTCTCGCCCGGTGCAGCCGCGCGCGAGTCGCGCTGCCGGGCGGCTGCGATCTGGGCAGCCGCAGCATCGACCTGCACCTGGCGGGCCTGGCCAAGATGGGCGCCGACATCGCGTACGCAGGCGACGCCGTCGAGCTGCGCGCTCCGACCGGCCTGCGGGGCGCAGTCATCGAATTGCCCTTCGCCAGCGTCGGGGCGACCGAGAACATCCTCATGGCTGCTGCCACCGCGGCGGGCGAGACGCGGATCTCCAACGCTGCCCGCGAGCCGGAGATCGCCGACCTCGCGGCGTTCCTGATGGCGATGGGCGCCGAGATCAGCGGCGCCGGCACCAGCGAGCTGGTGATCCGCGGAGTCGACGCGCTGCGGCCGGCTGCGCACGCGGTGCTCCCGGACCGCATCGAAGCAGGCACCTATGCGGTGGCAGCTGTCCTGACGGGCGGCGACGTTCGGCTGGAGCGGATCATCCCCGACCATCTCCGGCTTGTGCTCGACAAGCTGCGCGCCGCAGGGGCGGAAATCGACGAGGAGGACCCCGGCGCCATCACGGTCCGGGGTCACGGGCGCCTGCGCGCGATCGACGTCGTCACCCTTCCGTATCCTGGCGTGCCCACCGACATGCAGCCGCAGTTTCTGGTGCTGCTGACTCAGGCATCCGGCACGTCGATGGTGACGGAGAACGTCTTCGACGGCCGCTTCTCGGTGATACCTGAGCTCGTGCGCCTCGGCGCCGATGTCGCCGTCGAGGGTCACCACGCCATCGTGCGCGGCGGCTCGCCGCTTCACGGCGCCACCGTGCGCGCGACTGATCTGCGGGCAGGGGCTGCGCTGGTGCTGGCTGGTCTGGTCGCCGACGGCGAGACGGTCGTCACCGATCCGCATCACGTCGACCGCGGCTACTCCGACTTCGTCGGGCGCCTGCATGGGCTCGGCGCCGACGTCGAGAGAGCCGCCGTCGTCGGCGCGGCTTGATTCCGCCGCCCCAACCGCCGGCCGATCCGGTCCCCGACGCGCCCGGGCGCGTCCCGTGGGGATGGTTCGACGTTGTCGTGATCGCGATCCTCGTCGTGGTTCTGTCAGGCCTTGTCGCAGCGGCGCTGGTGGCCGCCGTCGGTCCCGGCGAGGCCACGGAGCGCGGGGCGCTGCTGCTGTCGGGCGGAGTCGCGACCATCCTGGGCGTGCTGCTGCATTTGCAGGTGCGCTTCCCCCGGCGCCTGGGCCAGCTCCTGGGTTGGCGCCCGCCGACGCTTCGCGCGGCGCTGGTCGGCGCTGGACACGGCCTGCTCGCGTTCGCGGTGATCAACATCGCGGTCGGGGCGCTGCTGACCTATCTGAGCGCGCAGCTGGGCTTTGAGCTCCCCGAGGTGCAAGAGCAGCTCCGCGACGCGGCCGCTGACCCAGCCCTGGCGCCGGTGCTGGTCTTCGTCACAGTGCTCGTCGGGCCGCTCGCTGAGGAGCTGTTCTTTCGCGGTGTGCTGTTCCAAATGCTGCGCCAGCGCATCGGCTGGGCCAGGGGGGCGTGGCTGTCGGGGGTGCTGTTCGCATTGGTGCACGGCCACTGGCTGGCCATCCTGCTGTTCATCCCCCTCGGGGCCTACCTCGGGTGGCTGTTCCATCGCACCGGCAGCTTGCTGACGCCGCTGGCCGCGCACGTCGTGTTCAACCTGCTCGGTGTGGCGGCTCTACTGGATCAGGTCGCGTGAGGCGTCCAACGGCCAGTTGGCGCCGCGTCAGCGTCCGCGCGTCCAGTGGCCGATCCTGAGTGTGCCGACGCGGCCAGCACACGTCATACTGACGGTGTTGCCTGGCTTTGCGCGGCGGCGTTTCGGGCCCGCTCACGACGTCGCTGACTGTTGCCGGGCGTCGATTGACCGCGACGGCAGTGGGGCGAACGCCGATGAGTTCGGGAAGCAGGAAGAAGCGCGCAACGCGCCCATGGCAGAACACGCAGGCGCTGCGCGGCCTTGACGATCTGCTCGTCACGGGCGGCTTGGACGACGAGCTCGAGCTCGACGGCTACGAAGTGCGGCGGATCGATGCCGGGCGCGCCCTCAAGGACTATGTGTGCCCTGAGTGCGGCAACACCGTTCCAGCCGGCGAGAGCCACGTCGTCGTGTGGCCTGACGAGGAGTCGGATCTGCGTCGGCATTGGCACAAGCACTGCTGGCGCCTTGAAGTGCGCCGGACGGCGGGCGCGGGCGAGTGAGCGAGCGCTTGGGATCCTCGCCGGTTTCGCCGGCGGGCCTTTCGGCGGGCGCGGAGTCTGTCTGATGAGTTGGAGAGCACAGTGAGCGGCAAGCAGGCGAAGCGTGAGCTGCGACGGCAGCGGGAGGAGGCGCGGGCCGCCGCCCGGCGCAAGGAGCGGCAGCGCACGCTCGTCACGATCGCGATCATCACCGCGCTCGTCGTGCTGGGGGGTGCGGTGGTGACGCTGACCCTGATGCAAGAGGGCGCGGACGAGCGCGCCGCGGCGGCGGAGATGGAGCGGCTGCAGAGCGAGCTTGAGGCATCCGAGTCGGAGCGATTGGCCGGAGCCTGCGAGCCTGCGCCGCCTCCGGCGAATGCGGGCGAGGACAAGCTCACCTTCCCCGACGGCCCCGAGGAGGTCCTGTCCGAGGGAGTGAACTACTCGGCGGTGGTGGAGACCTCGTGCGGGCGCATCGTCTTCGATCTGTACGAGGACCGCGCTCCCGAGTCGGTCAACAGCTTCGTCTTCCTCGCGCAGGAGGGCTTCTACGACGGGTTGAAGATCTTCCGCAACGAGCCGTCCATCGCCATCGTCCAGACGGGCGCCGGCACCAACGAGAACATGTTCCAGATCGGCTACACCTTGCCCGATGAGTTCGCCGCGGCAGAGGAGGAGGGCTATACGCTCGGATCCCTGGCGCTGGCCAAAACCCCGGAGCCCGACTCCAGCGGCAGTCAGATCTTCATGGTGTACGGCGATTCAGCTCTGCCGCCGGAGTACACGAAGTTCGGGCAGGCCACTGAGGGACTCGACGTGCTCGAGGCCATCGGCGCGGCACGTGAGGCGGTCACTGGCGAGGGCGCCGAGATCTACCTGGAGTCAGTGACCATCCAGACCGACGGCTGATCAGCCGACCGACGCAACCGAGAGGACCGCACATGGATGTCGCCTGCGGCGGCAGCGTGCCCGACGGGCACGGCGCCGCCAAGCCGCAGTTCAACGCCGCCGAGCAGGTGCTGGACGACCGGCTCACGCACACAGCCAAACTGTCGACATCGTGCGGGGAAATCACGATCGAGCTGTTCAGCGGCGAGTCCCCGGCGACCGTCAACAACTTTGCGTTCCTGGCCTCCACCGGCTTCTACGACGCCACCGTCGTCCACCGCGTGGTCCCCGGATTCGTCGTCCAGATGGGCGACCCGACCGGCACCGGGACCGGCGGGCCGGGCTACCGCTTCGCCGACGAGCTGGCTGCTGCGCGCAATCGCGGCTACGCGCGCGGCACGGTTGCCATGGCCAACGCCGGGCGCGACACCAACGGCAGCCAGTTCTTCATCTGCCTCGACGACGTCGGCCTGCCTCCCCAGTACGCGGTGTTCGGCCAGGTGACCGACGGCATGGAAGCGGTCGACCGCATCGCCCAGGTGCCGCGCAACGGAGAGATGCCCGCGCAGACCGTGTTCCTCGAATCGGTGAGCGTCGAGCTGTAAGGGCCCGAGGGCTCTCAGCCTTCGCCGGGGTCGGCCTCGCTCGGTCGATCGACGACGTCCAGCGGCGGGAGTTCGTCCAACGACACCGCCGCCTCGCGCACCCCCTGGTCGTACTGGCGCATCCGCTTGGGATAGCCGACGATGCGCGCGTCGTACAAGGGGACGCCGTGCTCGGCGCACAGGCGCTTGGCGTCGCGTTCGTTCTTGACCGGCCGGCGCAGGTGCTCTCCGTCTCCGGCCACTAAGCACAGGGTCATGGCGTAGACGGCCGTCGGCGGCTCGATGAAGGCCTCCACGCCTGAGCGGCTGCCCAGGAACTCGCCGAGCTCCGCTGAGGTCTCGGCGCTCGGGGCAGCCTTGCCCGGCGAAGATCGCCGACGGAAGCGGTCAACCCAGCTCACGCGTCCGAGTGTAGTGCGCCCGACCTCAGCTGCCGTCCTGGCCGGCTGCTGCCGAGAGTGACGGATCCTCGACGAGCTCGACCAGCACCCCCAGCGCGCCCTTGGGATGCAGGAAGGCGACGGTGCAGCCGCGCGAGCCCGGGCGCGGGTGGTCATCGACCAGCCGTGCGCCGAGGGCGCGGAGATCCTCCAGCGTCGCCGCGACGTCCGCGACCCCGTAGCCGACATGATGGACGCCCGGACCGCCGTTGCGCGCGAGAAACTTGGCCACCGGCGAGTCCTCGCGTGTGGGCGCCAGCAGCTGGATGTAGCTCTCGCCGACGGCCAGGAGCGCCTCGCGGACCCCGTCGCGCTCCAAAGCCTCTCGATGCGCGACCTCCGCGCCGTACAGCCGCTGGTGGTAGGCGATGGCCTCCTCTAAGTCCTCGACGGCATAGCCGACATGGTCGATGCGCTGCAGTCGCATGGGGCCACCTGTGTGGGAGTGCGTTGGCGCGCCATCGTAGGCGGTCGGGGCAACCGCGATGTCAGGGTGCATCTGAGGGTCCTCCCCGATGGCAGCGGCGGGACATCAGGCTGAAGATGCACGACAGCGCAACCCAGCGCAGTGACCGCGGCGTCAGACAGGTATCGCCCCGCGTCCGAGTGTGAGCGCCCGACCCTGGCGGGTTGGCCTATCCCGCCCGGGTCGCGTGGCTTGTAACGTGCGTGCACCAGATCGAGGTCCATGAAGGGTACGAAGTGGCAGGCCAGACCACCTCGTCCGGGGCGCCGCCGCGGGCGACGCCGGGCGAGGACGACCGTGAGGAAGCGCTGCGGCCCCCCGCCAGCATCGGCCTCGCCGTGGGCATCATGGTCGGCATCGCCCTGGCCGCCGTGGTCCTGATAATCGGCTGGGTGCGGCTCGCCGGCGGGCAGGGATCGGCCGAGCCCAGACTCGCGGCGCTCGAGGCGACCGTTCCGGTTGAGCTCGCCGATGGCACCGCCATCGCTTCTGCGCCGGCCGCGCTCAGCGCGGCATTCGACGCTCCCGTGGTCGTGGCCGCAGTGCGCGACGAACCGCCGGCGGGCTTTCCGGAGTGCCACACCGATGACTGGGGCCACGTGTGGGACGAGCGGCCCCTGTTCCATTCAGCCACCGTCACCCCGGAAGCCGTTACGGCGCTGTACGTCGGCACCGGCTGGCAGGACTTCGGCATCGACGAGCAGATGGCGACGGAGATCGGGCCAGATGGAGAGATCATCCACGACCCGGCGCCAACGGCCGAGGATTCTGGCGGAGAGGAGCGCCTGGGCCCGCCGGCGGAGATCCAGGTCCGCTGCGACGGGACTGCCTTTGACGGCGGCTGGCAGGTGCAGACCTCCGTCGAGTTCGGGCCGCCGGCTGCGACCGCGCAGTCGTCCGGCTGGACGTGCTGCGACGCCGATGGCCGCGCTACCGCGTCGGCGACGCTCGTGCCGCCGCAAGGCGCGTCCTGGGCCGTTCAGGAGCGCGGCGCGTACTGGCTGGCCTACCCAGTGGGCGAGGATGGCGCCGTGCGCGTGATGTGGAGCTTCCATGAGGGCGGATTCGGCGGCGGGCCGGCCCCGACGCACGTGGTCTACGTGGACGAGAAAGGCGTCACGGTCGATGAGACGTTCCTTCGCCCCTGACCAGCCAGGCCGCGCCCGCCGTCGACAGGTGGGAACTGGCGAGGGTTCGGTTGCGTCTGAATCATGGAGGCCGTGGCGCGGCGCGCTCACCGGACGGGCACAGGAGGCAGCGATGGGTCGAAGCGGCCGCCCCGGTCGCGCGCTGGCGGTAGTCGCGGTGGCGGCCGCGCTGGCAGGTGCGGCGGGCGCGTCTGCGGCGCTGGCCCCGCCCGCGCACGCGCTGGGGGATCCCGACGCCGCAGCGCTGGGGTTCGAGGTCGAGGCGGGATACGGCTCGGGCGCGCACTCGGCGTGGGTGCCTTTAGAAGTGACGCTGCATCCCTCGAGGCTGGTGGCTGGGGTGCTCGCCGTCGATGTGCGCACTGAGGGAGGGCCGGTCCGCGAGGAGCGGCCGGTCGAGGTCTCGGCCGCATCTCGAAAGGTGTTCCGCTTCCTTGCGCCGGCCGGGGCCGTCAGCGTCACCCTGCACGAGTCGGGACGGCAGCCGCTGAGCGTCAACGTGCGGCGCGGCGGCGATGACGGCAGGTTCCTGGTCGGGGTGCTGGGCGAGGCGCGGGCTGACGCGCCGGGAGTGCGTCACGACGCAGTCGATATGACCGGGCAATGGGTCTCGGTTGACCCGGGATGGGCTGAGCTCTCCCCGTACGCGCTCCAGCCCTTGGGCACGCTGGTCGCAGGCCTCGACGAGCTGGTCGAGCTGAGCCCGCAGGGGCAGCGCAACGTCGCCGCCGCGGTCGTGTCGGGCACCGATCTCGTGGTGGTCGCTGACGACGTCGGCGCCGTCGATCTGGGCAGCGGTGGGCTTCCATGGAATCCAGCGGCATCAGCCGTGGACGCCGGTGACCATCTTGTGCTCGAGCCTGCGGAAGGGGCCGGGGTCGTGCGGCTGTCTGAGGTGCCCGCGGGCTCAGGCGAGGACACGGCGGGCGGCGCCGACGATATCGTTGCCGTGACGCAGACGGCCGGGCACGGTCGGGTGACAGTCGTCGGCGCTGCTCCAGGCGATCCAGGGCTCGGACGGTCCTCCGAGCTGTGGTCTGAGCTGGTCGGCCCGGGCCCGCGGACTCAGGCGGCCGGGGCCGCCCAGGCGGTCGACCAGCATCCCTTCCAGGCTGCCCGCCTCGTCCAGGAGCCTGGCGCCGGCGTGCCGATGCTGCCGTGGCTGGCCGGGTTCATCGTCGCCTACGTCGTCATCGCCGGCCCAGTGAACGGGATCGTGCTGGCGCGGCTGCGCCGCCGTGAGCTGGCGTGGATCACGATCCCGGCCGTGACGCTGATCTTCACCGCCGGCGCCTTCGTCGGCGCGGTCGGCGGGAAGTCGCCGACGCATCTCGCCGGTTCCCTCGCCTACTGGGTCGACGGGGCGGCGTCTGAGGCCGTGGTCGTCAATGTGCGCGCGCCGCGTCCCAGCCAGCACCGCGTCGAGCTGCTTGACGCAGGCTGGACAGCGCGCACGCTGCGGTCCGGCGCCGATCCGTCGGTCATCCGCGCCGGCGAGGGGCTGACCGTCGATATGCAGCTCGAAGCGCTGCAACCGGGCATCGTGCTCGGCTGGCGGGCGGTTGACCGCGCCGCGCCTATGGAGGTCCGAGCGCACGCCACCGCAGCCGGTCTCGAGGTGAGCGTCCGCAATACGACGGGCAGGCCGCTGGAGCATGTCCGCATCGCCGCCGCCACGACGAATATCCCCCTCGGGACGCTCGCGTCGGGCGAGGAACGGACCGTCGAGGTCGCGGATCAGCGGCTGCGCGCCCTGGATCCCTGGGTGGACCCCTTCCACGACTTGCCCGCCGGCCCCGACGGCGTCCCTGAGGCGCCCCGGTCGCTGGAGGCCCTGCTGCGCCGAGAGATCGTCGACGGGAACCCCGGCTTGGTCTGGGCGCTGGCGGTCGGCGGCGACGCGGCTGCCGAGATGGTCAGGGTCGACGGCAGGGTGCCAGTAGACAAGGGCTCCCTGGTCGCGGTCGGCGCCGCTCCTACCGTGGGCGCCGAGCTCGGGGCGCCGCGCCATGCAGTCGCGCGCGACCTCCTGGCCGTGCGAGGCGACGGCATGCGCGGTCAGCTGTCGATCGAGGGGGCTCGCGAAGCCATTCTGCGTTTCCGCCTCCCGGCCGGGGAGCGGGACGTGAGGCTGGCAGCGGACCTGTCGGGCCGGGAATTCGGCCAAGTGACGTTGGAGGTGTGGTCCGAGTCCCAGCGAGAATGGCTGGCGCTGGACCAAGCGTTTGACGAGAACGGGAGGGCCGAGCCGAGCGTGCTGCTCACGCCGCTGGGAGAGCTGTATGTGCGCGCCTCCGGTGAGCTGTGGCCATTCGAGTACTCGACGCGAAGCGTGTTCGAGGATGCAGGCGCGGTCGCCGGATCACAGGAGCAGGCATGACGTCGAGTGCGGACACGCAGATCTCGCCGCCGCCTGGCCCTGCCGACGTCCCCGTGATGGCGGTCCAGGTGCGCGGTCTGGTGAAGCGCTACGGGCGCCTGCATGCCGTGGACCATCTCGACCTCGACGTCCCCGATGGCGCAGTGTTCGGGCTGATCGGCCCCAACGGCGCGGGGAAGACGACGACCATGTTGGCGCTGGCGACATTGCTGGCCCCCGACGAGGGCACCTGTCGCGTCTTCGGCGTCGACCCCGGCGCCGACCCCCGCGAGGTCCGTCGGCTCATCGGATGGATGCCGGACTTCTTCGGACTGTACGAAGGGCTGACCTGCGCGGAGTACCTGGACTTCTTCGCGGCCGCGTACGGCATCCCGACTGCGGAGCGCCGCCGCCGCGTGGCGGATCTGCTCGAGCTGGTAGAGCTGGACCACAAGGCGACCACCGACGTGTCCGGGCTGTCCCGCGGCATGCAGCAGCGCCTAGGGCTGGCCCGCACGATCGTGCACGATCCGTCGCTTCTGATCCTCGACGAGCCCGCAAGCGGGCTGGATCCGCGAGCCCGGATCGATCTTCGCGAGATCCTTCTCGAGCTGGCTCGCCAGGGGAAGACGATTCTGATCAGCTCGCACATCCTGGCCGAACTCGGCGAGATGTGCGATCGGGTGGCGATCATCGAATCGGGTCGGATGCTGGCGCAAGGCACGCCCGAGGAGATCCGTCGCGCGCTGCGGGCCACCATCTCGGTGACCGCGCGCGTGCTCGGCGGCGATGCGGATCTGGACCGCTCAGTGCAGGTCGCGCTCGGCGCCGGCGCTCTCACGGCGCATCTTGAGGGCGGCGCCTTGCGCGCGGAGCTGGCGGGCGGCGAAGAGCAGGTCGCCGATCTGCTCGCCGCGCTCGTGTCCGCAGGACTGCGCGTCGTCTCCTTCACAGAGGAGCACGGGGGCCTTGAGCGGCTGTTCCTTTCCGTCACCCAGGGGATCGTGCGATGAGGGCAGTGAATCCGGTTCTGCGGCGCGAGCTGGTGGAGCGCTGGCGGTCGCGGCGGGCCACGGTGACGCTCACGGCCTATCTGACCGTTGTGGGCGCGATCACCTATCTGCTGTACCGCATCGGCCAGGCCCTGCTGAATGAGATGTTCCGCTGGGGCGGGGGCCCTGACGCCGTGTCCGCCGGGCCGATCCTCGGGCGTTTCCTGGTCGAGAGCCTGCTGTTCTTTGTCATGCTGCTGGTGCTGTTCATCATGCCGGGCTACGCCGCGGCGCAGCTGACAGGGGAGAAGGAGCGGCGGACGCTGCCGCTGCTGCAGGTCACGCTCCTAAGACCCCGCCAGATCGTGCTCGGCAAGCTCGGAGCGTCGCTGGCGTGGATGTCGCTGCTGGTGGTCGTGGTCCTGCCGATCGGCGCGGCCGCGTTCTTCCTCGGCGGTGTGGCGCTGTCCGATCTTGTCCGTGGGATTGTCTACATCCTGGGTATCGCCGTGTCCGTGGCCGGAGTGGCCCTGGCGGTCTCGTCGCTGACCAAGCGCACCGCCGCGTCGATCGTCCTGACCTACGGCATCGTGCTCGCTTTGGTGGCGGGGACGCTGTTCATCGCCGCGGTCGAGGCCGTGGTCCGCATCGAGTCGCGTCGCGCAGAAGGCCAGTTCACCCCGGTTGCGCTGTACCTGAACCCGTTCTTCGGCCTGTCTGACGCGGCTCGGGCGGGCGCCGGGATGGAGGCGTTCTTCATGGGCGGCGGAGGGCTGCCGTCGCCGCTGGGGGCGATGGCCCAAGCCCTCCCGGACGCCGAGCTGATGCAGGCCGTCGACATGGGCGGCGGGTTCGATGGCTTTGAGCAGGCCCTGATCGGGCCGCCGCCGCGCCGTCCGGTCTGGCTGATCGTGCTCGGCATCTATCTGCTGATGGGCGTGGGCGGCGTGGCGATCG
>DATKBU010000208.1:0-3965 GCA_035513815.1 Egibacteraceae bacterium | reverse complement strand
GGCGGCGCGCGTGGTCTCGGTCACCAGCTTCGCGCGGATGTTCGGCCGCGCTGTCGATCCGCAGAATCCGCATCTGCGCGGGGCTTATAGCCCGTGGCGCGCCTACAACCAGGCCAAGCTCGCCAACGCGCTGTTCGCGGTCGAGCTGCATCGTCGACTGGCGGCGACCGGCGCAAGCGTGCGCAGCCTCCTGGCGGACCCCGGCCTGTCCCACACTGAGCTTCAGGACCGCAGCGTGGCAGACGCCGGAGGGCTGAGCCAGCGGTTCTGGCGGTTCGCGGCGCGGGCCGCCGGCATGCCGCCGGGGCGGGCGGCGCACTCGCAGCTGCGGGCGGCGACTGACCCCGGCGCGCGCGGCGGCGAGTTCTACGGCCCGATGTGGACGTCCTTCGGCCCGCCGGTGCGCAGGCCCCTGCTGGGCCGCTCGCGCGATCGCGACGCCGCCCGCGTCCTGTGGGAGGTCTCTGAGCGGGAGACGGGAGAGCGCTTCGACATCCGCTGAGCGAGATCGCCTTGCGGCGGCGCTGGGGACCGGTCGCCTCAGAGGTCGGCTGCGGCGGACGGCGTCACGCGCGTGGCCGGCGGGGAGGGGGTCGGCCGCGCAGCGGCGCTCGCGCCCTGCCGCCTGAGAGCGCCGACGTAGACGCCGGCGAGCACGACCGCCCCGCCCAGGAGCAGCGTCCAGGTCACGGGCTCGTCGTCGAGCCAGGCGCTCAGCCCCACGGCGACCAGCGGCCACAGCACGAACTGGTACGCGACCGCCGAGGCGGTCCAGCGTCTGAGGATGGCCAGGTACAGCAGGAAGAACCCGACGGAGCCGCCGAGGATCAGGAACGCAAGTGCGCCCTGCGTGGCCGCCTGCGCCGGGATCGTCCACGGCTCTCCGGCTGCCCGCGACAGCAGCAGGAGCACGGCGCTCCCGCTGGACGCCGCGACGGCGGTCGTGGCCAGCGGGTGGCTGCGCGGGAGCCATTTCGCGATGACGGTTCCTTCGCCGAGGCAGACCGTCGCGCCGATCAGCGCGAGCAGGGACAGCAGGGGCACGCCCGTCCGGATCGAGCCGCTGGACATGACGGCGATGCCGCCTGCGGCCAGCAGCGCGCCAGCCAGGACCTGCCCCCGGAACGCTTCCTGCCGGTGCGCGATGGCGAGCAGGAACGTGATCAGCGGCGCCAGCGACAGGAGCACCGTCGCCAGGCCCGCCGGCGCCTCCACCAGTCCCCAGTAGGCCAGCGAGTTGGCGACGCCGGGCGTGAGCAGGCCGAGGACGACCGCGCCAGCCAGCGAGCGCCCGCGGGGCAGGGGGACCCGCCGCGCCAGCGCGACGCAGAAGACGATGAGCGCGGCGAGCGCCCAGCGGACGCCGGCGCCCCACAGCGGTTCCAGCTCGCGGTTGCTGAAGCGGATGCCCACGGCGCTGGCGCCGCCGATGAGCACCAGCGCGCCGAAGATCATCAGCGCCACAGCGTCGGGACGCGCGGCGGAAGCGGTCGTCGCCTGCTCCGCTGGGGCGGGGGCGGATGCGCTGTCCATGATGGATCCCTTCCTCCGCGCGCGGCGCTCCCGCGGCGACGGATATGGGCTCTGGTCAGCTCGATCTGCTGGCCGACTCCTGCTCGAGCACGCGCTTGAGGTTGGACAAGAAGCCGGCGTTGCGCTTCCTGCCTGAGGCGCGCGCCAAAGGCTCCATCAGCCGCATCATGCCCGGCAGCTCGAACTGGACGCGCCGGGTGAATCTCGTGCCGCCGGCGGCGGGCTCGAACTGGTAGGTGAGTGTGGGCCGCATAGAACCCATCTCTCCGCGCCAGACGGCCCTGCGGTCAGGCTCGAACTCCACCACCTGCGTGGTGCCCTCCGAGATCCCCATGAACGGCTTGATCTTCAGGTCGTAGGTCGTCCCGATCCCGATCGCGCCCTCGGAGGCGCGCGTGGCTTCGAGCACGTCGGTGTGCCAGTGCGGCTCGTTCGCCGGCTCATTCACGTAGGCGAACACCTCGTCCACTGGCCGGTCGATGGTGATGCTGGCGGTGACGTCGATCATGTCGCTGCCTCCCTGTGCGGGTGTCGTAGCGTCACGATGAAGGCAGCGCTGGCGCGCGACGTCTGTCAGATGACGTATTTCGCGACACGCAGGCCCACAGCGGACCTGCCCGGGCTACGTCGGAGCGGATCCGATGAGCCCCCTGCGGCGCGCGGTCTCCGCGACCTCGGCTCGGCGCGAGATCTCGAGCTTGTGCAGCACCCGCGACACGTGCACCCCTACGGTGCGCGGGCTGATGAACAGCGCGTCGGCGATCTCGCGGTTCGTCCGCCCTGCGGCCAGCAGCGGGAGGATCTCGAATTCCCGAGGGGTCAGACCGACTGCGCGCGCGGCGGCCGCCTCGTCCGGCTCGTCCACGGCGCTGGAGCGCAGCCGCAGGCGGGCGCCGGCTGCGAGCTTCTCGATCCCGTGCGCCAGCGGGGGCGCGCCCACCCGCGCCGCGACCTCCAGCGCCTGGCTGAGCGCCTCGGCCGCCTCGCGCCGGCCCGAGCGCGACGCCAGCAGAGCGCGTGCGAGCCGCCAGCGCGCATAGGCGCCCGGGTACGGGCCCTCGGCCTCGTCCCAGGCGGCTACGGCGGCGCGCCAGGGATCCGGGTCGCTGCCGGCCTGCGCGCGGCTTGCCTCCGCCGCGGCGGTGGCCGCCCAGGCGCGGAGCCGAGGCTGGTCGTCGTCGGGCAGACGCGCGAGGAGGTCGGGGATGCCTGCGCGAGCGGCATCCGCAGCGCCGCGGTCGCCGGCGAACGCGGCCTGCTCGCACAGGTCCGCCGCTGCGCGCACCCCTGTGGCGACGCCTTCGGCGGCGGTCGCGGCGTCGCGCACCGGCGAGGCGAACAGGCGCCCGATCACGTCGAGGGCGAGATCCGGCCGGTCGTCCCACAGGTGGGCCTCGGCGGCGGCGACCTGGGCGACCTCGGCGGGAAACGGCTGCTGGGGGATGTCCGTGCCGAGGCGGACGACGTGCTCAGCCTCGCGGTGAGCCTGCTCGACCCGCCCGCGCCCGGCGGCCAGGCGCACGCGCTGGGCCGTCGAGAAGTAGGCCAGCATGCCCTGCGGCTCCTCGGCCCGGAGCCGGTCGAGCACGTCGCCGGCCTCGTCCCAGCGGCCCAGGTCGAAGAGGGCCTCGGCGCGGTAAACACTGAGCAGCTTGCGGTAGCTGCGCTCGAGCCCGAGGGACTCGGCGTAGGCCATGCCCTTGTCGAGGACGTCGAGCCGCTGGCCCGCCAGGCCGCGAGCGCGCAGGGTCAGGTCCAGGGCCAGCCAGCCGCGGGCGGCCTCATCGCCCGCGTCCAGCGCGATCGCAAGGTCGCACGCCTCAGCGAGCGCGTCCGGGTCGCGCTCGTAGCCCCAGGCCAGCAGTGCGCGGCAGCGGGCGAGGTCGTCACCGGAGCGGTTCGCGGCCTCCAGCGCCTCTTCCGCCATCGGCCGCGCCTGCTCGGAGCGGAACGACATGGTCAGCACCCAGGCGTAGCCGGCGAGGATCTGCGCCCGAATGGCGTCGGGCGCATCCGGGGGCATGGTGCGCACCGCCTCCTGGTACGCGGCGTCCGCGCCTGGGCCGTCCCTGGCGACCCAGCGGTAGCGGGCCAGCCGCTCCAGCCGCACGGCGCGGGCGGCGGGATCGTCGCGCGTGGCAGCGACGCCCTCCTCCGCGTTGTCGACCGCCTGTGAAAAGTCGCCGGCCAGGTAGGCGGTCTCGGCGGCCTGTGCCAGGCGCGCGCCGCGATCGCCGAGATCGGCGCGCACCGGATCGCTGACGAGGTCCCACAGCGCCAGCACGCGCTGCCAGTGGGCGTGCGCCGCCACCGGCGCGTGGACCCGCTCGGCGGCCTCGGCGGCGGCGAGGTGCGCCAGGGCGGCGGGGTCGGCGCGGCCGCCAGCGTCCCAGTGGCGCGCCAGCGTCGCCTGCTCCGCGCCGCCGGCGGCT
>DATKBU010000207.1:0-5957 GCA_035513815.1 Egibacteraceae bacterium | reverse complement strand
TCAGCCGCCTAGATGCGTGCTCCCGGCGGTGGCGCGGGCGGCGGGGAGTCCGTGCCTGATCGGTCTGCCGGCGCGGGCGGCGCGGGTGCAGCCGGGGGCGGCGGCGGGGCCTGCGGCAGGGGCGCCGTTGCGACTGCGGCGGGCTCCAGCGGCTGGGCCCAGCCCTCCGAGGGCGGCACATCACGGCCGCGGCCGCGCCGGCGCCGGGCCATGAGCACCACTGCGACCACAGCGATCACTGCCAGCGCAGCGAGCGCCGCGATCGCGTAGAGCAGCAGCGACGTGCTGCCTGTGGTCGAGCGCGCGCTGATGACGGTGGCCTCGTCCGCGCTCGCCTCCCAGACCAGCGTTCCGTCCTCGAGCACCTCATCCGCGTTGTGCTCCGTCACGGTGCCCGGCAGGCGCAGGCTGAACCTGATTCGGAACATGTCCGTCGGGTCGAAGGGGATGCCCTCTAGAGCCGGGTCGTCGGCGAGCTCGTCGCCAAGCGTGTCAGACAGGGGCGCGATCTGGGCCTCGACGGAGAACTCGTCGCCCTCGCGGGTCGCCTCGAAGGACTCGAACAGCGCCGGCGACCCGCCGGTGCTCTGGGTCAGCATGCCTTCCAGCGACTCTCTGGGCAGCGGGTCGACACCGACGCGCATGCCGATGCGCCCATCCTCGTTGACCACCTCGACGGTGACGGCGTCAGGGTCGAACCCGAACTCGGCGGCGTTGTCGTGCAGCTCGCCACGCACGTCATCCTGATCGAATCCCATCTCGTCGAGGTCCATCTCCCCGGCGAGGCTGTCGGCCATCCCCTCTGGGACGTCGATCGAGACGTCGAACGCCAAGGCTGCGGCATCGTCCTCACGCAGCTCGACGCCGACATCCATCTGGACGGTGCAGCCCGCCAGCAGCGCGCAGAGCGCAGCGCTGCATGCAAGCCTGACGCGCGACATCATTCCGGCTCCTATTCATACTCCGGCGATCGCCGTCGTATCGGCGTGCAATAAGCAGACTGTAGACCGCGAACGGCTCAATCCGCCGTGTGGCGGAGCGGGGCGCGCGAGCGGCAAAGGGTGTCGCGGGCCGTCGCTAGACTCGTTGGAGATGAGCGATTCAGCGGTATCCCACGACGCCGAAACGGGCGAATCCCCCCTGCTGCAAGGCCTCAACCCCGAGCAGCGCGCCGCTGTTCTGCATGAGGACGGACCGCTGCTCATCGTGGCGGGGGCCGGGTCGGGCAAGACCCGTGTGCTGACCCACCGGATCGCGCACCTGATCCAGGCGCGGGGGGTGCATCCCTACGACATCCTGGCCATCACCTTCACCAACAAGGCCGCCGACGAGATGAAGGAGCGCGTCGGCGCCATCGTCGGCGAGCGCCTCGTCGGGATCACCCGCGAGCCTGACGGCACGCCTCGCGTGCGCCGGTGGGGCGGCATGTGGGTGTCGACGTTCCACTCGGCGTGCGCGCGGCTGCTGCGAGCCGAGGCGCCGCGCCTGGGCTATGACCCGTCGTTCACTATCTACGACGCCGCGGATTCGACGCGACTGGTCGGGCTGTGCATCAGCGAGCTGGGCATCGACGCCAAGAAGGTCACTCCGCGCGGCGCCGCGCACGCCATCTCGGCGGCCAAGAACGAGCTGGTCGACTTCGACACGTTCGGCCTGCGCGCCGAGCACTGGTACGACAAGCAGGTCGCCGAGGTGTACCGGCTCTACCAGCAGCGCCTGCACCGGGCCAGCGCGTTCGACTTCGACGACTTGCTGGTCAAGACCGTCGAGCTGCTCCAGTTGTTCGACGATGTCCTGGAGCGCTACCGCAGCCAGTTCCGCCATGTGCTCGTTGATGGGTGGCAGGACACCAACCGCGCCCAGTACGAGATGGTGCGCCTTCTGTCTGAACAACACCGCAATCTGACAGTTGTGGGAGACAGCGATCAGTGCTTCCCACCTGGAACCACGGTGAGAACGCCGGCCGGCGATATTCCCATCGAGCAAATAGCGCCTGGCAGCCAGGTTCTTGGTACGGGTGGAAGAGCGACGCCCGCGATCGGACGTGTCACTGCAGTCATGCCCCGGAGGTACGCAGGGCCGCTGTGGACGATCTCTGCGGCCGGGAAGACGTTGCGTGGCACCCCACATCATGTTGTTCCAGCTCGGATAGGCGAACAGCCCGGCCGCTTCATCGTCTACCTAATGGAGCGGGCGGACAGGGGCTATCGCCTTGGCGTGACAAAGGGCGCTCGACCTGCATCCAAGAAGCGGCCGAGCGAGCCCGGATACGTCGTTCGCGCGAACCAGGAGCACGCTGACAAGCTGTGGATCCTCCGGCTGTGCGTAAGCCTGCCGGAGGCCGTCTTCTGGGAATCGCTGTATGCGGCCTCGTACGGCCTTCCGACCGCCTGCTTCCACGGTCTCGGGCGCAAGCTGTCCATGGATGAGCCGTGGCTGGCTCGCCTTTATGAGGAACTCGACACGCAGGGCCCCGCCAAGCAGCTGATGGAGGACCTCTACCTCCACCCTGACTATCCCCATTATCGACCGGCGAACGGAGCAAGGCGGCAGAGCGTCACGCTGCTCATGTTCGGTGATCAGCGGGCAGAGGTCGGCTACCACCGCATCCAATGGAGCTCTATCCGGCCCGACGTGGCTGAGCGGCTGCTTAAGGCCGGATTCTCCGTACGTGACAATGGCAAGGGCGGATTCCGCATCGAATCCAGCCGGAAGGGCTACCCGGAGGCGCTGAGCTTCGTTCGAGGGATGGTGGACGACGGAGGACTGGAGATCCGCCGGCGCCTCTTCATGGAGAGCAAGCACTACGAGCTGCTCCCGTTGTCACACCTGCACCCGGGCATGCGAATCATCGTTGAGGACAACGGTCAACTTCTGGAACGTTGCATCGACACCGTGGAGCAGGAGGACTACGAGGGCCCGGTCTACGACCTTGAGGTCACGCCCACGCACACGTACGTTGCGCAAGGCGTTCTTGTCCACAACAGCATCTACCGGTTTCGCGGCGCCGACATCCGCAACATCCTCGACTTCGAGCGGGACTTCCCGGACGCCACCCGGATCACGCTCGACCGCAACTACCGTTCCACGCAGACCATCCTCGACGCGGCCAACTCGGTCATCGCCAACAACACCGAGCGCATCCCCAAGCACCTGTGGACCGACGCCGGCGAGGGCGTGCATGTCGTGCGCTACAGCGCCGACAGCGAGCACGACGAGGCCGCGTTCGTCGCCGAGGAGGTCGATCGGCTCTGCGACGCGCACGGCTACCGGCCCGGTGACTGCGCCGTGTTCTATCGCACCAATGCCCAGTCGCGGGTTCTGGAGGAGGTGCTGATCCGTCTCGGGCTGCCCTACCAGGTGGTGGGCGGGACGAGGTTCTACGAGCGCAAGGAGATCAAGGACATCCTGGCCTACCTGCGCCTGCTGGTGAATCCGGCGGACGACATCAGCGCCAAGCGGGTGCTCAACGAGCCGCGGCGGGGGATCGGCGCGAAGACGGAGGAGGCGCTGGACCTGTTCGCCGGCCGTGAGCGGATCACGTTCATCGACGCGTGTCGGCGAGTCGAGGAGAACCACCTGCTCGCGGCGCGCACCGTCGGCAAGGTGCTGGACTTCGTGGGCCTCATCGACGGGATGCGCACAGCCGCCATCGAGGAGCAGATGAGCCCGCGGGAGGTCGTCGAGCTGGTGTGGACCCGGACCGGCTACCTCTCGGAGCTCGAGGCAGAGCGGACCGTCGAGGCGCTGGGGCGCGCCGAGAACGTCAGGGAGCTGGCGAGCGTCGCAGAGGACTTCGCCGAGCTGCAGCCTGACGCCTCTCTGCCTGAGTTCCTCGAGCGCGTGTCGCTGGTCAGCGAGGCCGACGAGATCGACCCGGATACCTCGCGGCTGACGCTGATGACGATGCACAACGCCAAGGGCCTTGAGTACCCGGTCGTGTTCATCGTCGGGATGGAGGAGTCCGTGTTCCCCCATCACCGATCGTTCGCCGACTCCAGCGAGATGGAGGAGGAGCGGCGCCTGTGCTACGTCGCCATGACCCGCGCGCAGCAGCGCCTGTACGTGTCCAGCGCATGGAGCCGCACGCTGTTCGGGGGGACGAACTCCAACCCGCCGTCGCGGTTCCTCAAGGAAGTGCCGGCCGACCTGGTTGAGCATCGCGCGGCGGACCGCGGCGGCCCGAGCCGGCGAGCTGTTGCGCGAGTGGGCCCCCGCGCCGGCGCCGGAGTGCGCGATGCGGACGGCGATGACCTCGGCGACCTCGGCATCGGTGACCGCATCCTTCACCCCACGTTCGGGCCGGGCAAGATCCTGGAGCTGAGCGGCCGGCCTGGCAGCGAGGAGGCGCTGATCCGGTTCGACGAGTACGGCACGAAGCGGATGCTGCTCGCGTACGCGCCGCTGGTGCGCGCCTGAAATGCGATCGCAACGCGAACCGCAGATTCAATTCACGGCATTTCATGCGCTTGACGCTTGAGACGGCTATCAGTGAGGTCGCATTTCGATCCGCCGGCGCGATCGGGAGAACGCGCCGCTTGACGTATGGCCTGGCCGCAAGCAGGGTATGTGGTCGCGCATTAGTGACATGACCGAGCGGGTGCGACGAGCCTTGGCCGGGGGACCGGGCAGAAACTTCCAAGCGGCCGCGCGATAGACCGCGGCTCGGTGCGGCACGTAACGGGGATACCGGGGGATGTAGTTTTGATACGGGGAAGAGCGAATACGTCGGTCGCTGAAACGCGATTGATCGACGGGTTGCCCAGCACCGAGCAGCCGCCGCAGGTGGACAGGCCTCCGTTCCGACAGGGTCCCCTCGGACCGAGTGCCGCGCCAGTCGGCAGCGGCGGGGTTCAGATCCTCCATCCGGCGGGGCGGCGGAGCTGGCTGCGCGCGTGGCTGATCGCGCTCGACGTGGCCGTCGTGGCCGTGGCGTGGGTGGTCAGCGCATCGGCGGTTGCTGGCGACCATGGGCTGGCGCTCGCTGGTCTGACTGCCGCGGCAGGGGCTGGCGGGACACTCGCGGCGGTCGCGGCCCAGCGCCTGTACCGGTCCCGGGTGTGCAGCATCCGAACTCTGGAGATCCAGGCGCTGGGGCGCGCGGTCCTGGCCGGGGGCGCCGCCGCATTCGCGAGCGCCGAGTTCTCAGGGCTGACACCCCGCCCGCTCGCCGCGATCGCCAGCGCGGTCGCTGCCGGTTTCGTCGGCCTGGTCGCGGCTCGCGGCGGCTACCGGGCGTGGCTGGCCAACCGCCGTCGAAGCGGCTGGTACGCGCGCGACGTCGTGCTGATCGGGGCCAACGAAGAGGCGACGGAGCTGCATCGGATCACCCGTGATCACCCGGAGATGGGCTACCGAGTTGTCGGGTTCATCGGACCTCCGGCTGCCTCTGATGCGCTGGACGCGCCCTGGCTCGGCGACTACGACCAAGCTGTCGAGGCAACGCGCCAAGCCGGTGCCAGCGGGGCGCTATTGGTTGCGACAGCAATGCTCCCAGGGCATCTCAACGGCATCGCGCGGGGGCTGCTCGAGGCGGGCGTTCACGTGCAGATCTCTAGCGGGCTGCGCGGCATCGCGGCGCGTCGGCTGACCACGTTGCCTCTGGCCCATGAGCCGCTGCTCTACGTCGAGCCTATCCATCTCCTTGGCGTGCGCCTGGCCGTCAAGCGAGCTTTCGATGTCGTGTTCGCGAGCGCGCTGCTGATCTCCACGATGCCGGTGCTGCTGCTCGCCGCGCTGGCGATCAAGCTGGAGGATGGCGGGCCGGTCTTCTTCCCGCAGACGCGACTGGGGCGACACGAGCGCCCGTTCACGCTGTACAAGCTTCGCACCATGGTCCCGGACGCCGAGAAGCGACTCGCTGGTCTGCATGGCATCAACGAGCACACGGATGGGCCGTTGTTCAAAGCAAGCCCCGACCCGCGGGTCACGCGGATCGGCGGGCTGCTTCGCGCCTC
>DATKBU010000206.1:0-5064 GCA_035513815.1 Egibacteraceae bacterium | reverse complement strand
GGCTGCGCGGACCTTGGCCGCCGCGCTGAACTGCGCCGACCCGATCGCGCCGTGCGGCGAGTGCTCCAGCTGCGACCGCTGCGCCCGAGGCGCGCACCCGGCGTACTGGGAGTTCGCACCTGTTGGCGCGACGCATCGCGTCGCCGACGTTCGCGACCAGTGGCTGCCGATAGCGTTTCGCACCGCCGTCGATGCAGCGTGGAAAGTCCTGCGCATCATCGATGCGGATCGGTTGAACGAGTCGGCGGCGAACGCCTTCCTCAAAGGGCTGGAGGAACCGCCGGCGCGGACGGTGTGGATCCTCGAGATGGCCGATCCCGACGAGCTGCCCGACACGATCCTGTCGCGCTGCCGGCTGGTGCGCTTCAGCGCGTGGGGGCCCTCCGAGCTCGATGCTGAGGCGGCGCGGCTCAAGCTAGAGCCGGGCGAGGATCGTGATCTGGCTGTGCGAGCCTGCCTGGGTTCGCCCGGCGCCCTGGAGCGGCTGGCGGCCCCCGGCGGCATCGATGCGCTGCGCGAGCATCGGGCGATCATCGGTCGCCTTCGGGCACAGGGGCCGGGGTATGCGCTGGCAGCGGCCAAGCTCATTGACGACGAGGCGAAGCGCCGAGCCGCCGCGATCAAGGCCGAGGGCCGCGCCGAGCTCGCCGAGCTCGCCGAGCTGTACTCAGACCAGGCCCCTCGGGCGGTCGTCAAACAGGCTGAGGAGCGTCAGGCGAGGCGGGAGCGGGAGGCGCGGACAGCCGTCGCTCAGGCGGCGCTTGACGACCTCGTCGCCTGGTGCCGCGACTGCCTGATGGTGGCCGCCGGCGGCGATCCGGCTGATGCCATCAACGCCGACGCGGCCCAGGCACTGGCCGCTGACGCTCGTGCGCTCGGCCAGGCCCGGCTGCTGCAGACAGTGGATCTGCTGCTGGGGGTGCGAGAGGACCTCGAGCTCAACGTCCAGCAGACGCTGGCGCTGGAGGCGATGTTCCTGCAGATCTCCGCGCTGGCGCTACCCCCCCATTAGGCCGGTTGGGCGCGGTCCCATGGGCATCAATGCCCGGCTTCGGTGGCCTGCCCGGCGTGCGCGTCCGCGAAGGCGCGGATCGCCTCGACGTCGACTGCGTCGCAGAGCTGAAGCACGCCCCAGGCAGTGAGGGCGACCTGACCCGCTTCCAGCCGGTCGTACGGCGTCACAGCCAGGCGGCCGGAGTACTCGCCAGCGGCGAGCGCCTCCAGCTCACGGCGCTGCTGCGCATCAAGGTCTCGATGCGCCGCCACGACCCCGCCCGCCTCCAGCACGCTGACCTGCTCCGGCTCAGTCAGCGGGTCGTCCTCGCCGCGAACCGCGATCTGGAGCGCTCCCGAGCTGTGCCAGCCTGACGTGGGTGGCACCGACGAGTACTCCACAGGCGGCTCCCGGTCGCCGATCAGGTGCTCGCCCCCCTGCACCGGCGGGCGCTGGATCTCCCCGCAGGCATCAGAGCCGCTCCCGGCGCCGGCCGCGGGCCGATCGTCGCAGGCCGATAGGCTGAGAGCGATCGCGATCGCGGTCGCTGCAAGCGCGGCGAGGGGCACTGCCTTCATTCCGCCCACCGTAGCGGCCTCAAGGCGGCCGACCAGTCAGCCGATTCCACCACAAGCGGGTCTGCTGAACTCCCCGAGAGCCGCCGAGCTGATTGGCATGAGCAGGAGAGCGCCGCAATGACGGCCGACAGCAACGCCCCAGCTCCCTTCGAACGCCTCCGCCTGCGCGCCGATGGCGGCTGGCGCGGCTACGCGCTGTTCGGCGCCGCAGCAGTGCTGCTCTACCTTGTGCTGCCATGGGGTGGGCGAGCGCAGGCGCTCATTTTCGCCGCGGTCCAGATCAGCCTCATCGCCGCCCTCACGGCGGGGATCCGCATACACCGCCCCGAGCGGCCATTGATCTGGTGGCTGATCATCGCCGGCCAGGGCCTCTACGCCGCGGGGAATCTGCTGTGGTATCTGCTGCCCACCTTGATCGGCCAACGGATCTGGGATGGAACCGGCTGGCTCGCTCACTGGTTTTACATCCCCGGGTACCTCATCCTGCTCGCGGGGCTGCTGCTCCTGATACGGGCGCGCAAAGCGGGGGGAGACGGCGCCGCGCTCATCGACAGCCTGATCGTCACGCTAGGCGTCGGTGTGGTCTCGTGGGTGTTCCTGATGGCGCCGTACGCGCGCGCCCCCGAACTCACGCTCATCCACCGGGCCGCCACCCTGGCGTATCCGGCGGTCGATCTGGCCATCGTCGCGGTGGTCGTCGCCATGGCGTTCCTGCCGGGCCCTCGCAAGCCGGCGTTCTGGCTCTTGGGTGCGGCCCTGGCGTCCCAGCTCGCCACCGACACCCTCTACGCCGTCCTCAGCCTCAATGGCTCGTTTGTCTTCGGCGCGCCGTACTTCACCGGGTGGATGCTGTTATTCGTCCTACTGGGCACCGCAGCCTTGCATCCGTCGATGCGCACGTTGTCCGAGCACGTCGGATCGACCGTCCCGAGACTTGGCCTGATGCGGCTGGGATTTCTCGCAGCGTCCGCTCTTCTGCCGTCTGCCCTGCTGCTCATCCAGCAGGTTCAGGGGCGTCACCGGGATGTTCCTATCATCGCGATCGTCTCGGCAGTCCTGTTCTTGCTCGTCCTCGCCAGGCTGGCTCGCGTCATGGAGGACATGAGCGAGCATCAGCGCTCGCAGCAGGCGCTGGCCGCTAGCCGCGATGAGGCGGTCGAGGCGTCGCGGCTGAAGTCGGCGTTCCTGGCCATGATGAGCCACGAGATCCGCACCCCGCTGAACGCAGTGATTGGCATGACGGGCCTGCTGCTCGACACCGAGCTGGACGACCAGCAGCGCCAATACGTCACCGGGGTGCGAAGCGGGGGCGAGGCGCTGCTGTCGATCATCAACGAGTTGCTCGACTTCTCCAAGATCGAGGCGGGGAAGCTGACGCTGGAGGACGGTGACTTCCGCGTCGAGCAGGTGCTCGAGGAAGTGGCAGATCTGCTGGGCGAGACAGCGCGCGCGAAGGGCGTGAGCGTTTTCAGCTACTGCGACCCGGAGATCCCGCGGCTGCTGCGCGGCGATGTCGGAAAGCTGCATCAGGTCCTGCTGAACCTACTCAGCAATGCGGTGAAGTTCACCGACGAGGGCGAGACCACCATCCGGGCGACCTTGCTGAAGGTGGCGTCGTCGGTCGAGGCCGTGCTGCTGTTCGAGGTCACTGACAGCGGGATCGGCATCAGCGATGAGGATCGCGGCAGATTGTTCCAGCCGTTCGTGCAGCTGGACGACTCGACCACGCGCCGCCACGGGGGAACCGGCCTCGGTCTGGCGATCTCCCGCCAGCTGGTCGAGCTCATGGGCGGCGAGATCGGCGTGCGCAGCAAACCCGGCGAGGGCAGCACGTTCTGGTTCACCGCCCGGTTCGAGCTTTCCCGCGCTGTCGCGGAGCCCAGGCAGCTGCGCGTTCTTTCGGGCCGCCGCGTTCTCGTGGTCGACAGTGATCCGACGAACCGTCTGCTGCTGCTGCACCAGATGTCGGCATGGGGGATGCGGCCGAGCTGGCTCAGCGACGCAGACACTGCGCTGGAACGGCTCAACGCCGCGCGCATGCAGGGCGACCCGATCGAGATCGTGCTGGCCGACCTGTCCAGCCCGCAGATCGACGGGCTCGGGCTCGCCGCGGCGATCGCCGGGGACGAATCGCTGGCCGGCACCCGGATCGCCGTGCTGGTCGACCACGAGTCCGCGCTGCAGGTCGCTCGAAGCGCAGGAGTGCAGGCGACGTTGCGCAAGCCGGTGCGCCAATCCCGGCTGTACGACGTGCTGATCGGCCTGCTGGTGCCAGGGCGCGCGCCGCAGGAGCCCGTGGAGCGGGCCGCGGACGCTGAGCAGAAGGCCCGGCACCGAGGCCACGTCCTGCTCGTGGAAGACAACGCCGCCAACCAGCTCGTTGGGGCGGCGATCGTGCGCAAACTGGGCTACCGCGTCGATGTGGTGGCCAACGGCCAGGAGGCGTTGGAGGTGCTCGCGCTGCGCGGCTACGACGCCGTGCTGATGGATCTGTACATGCCGGTGATGGACGGGTACGAGGCGACGCGGGAGATCCGCCAGCGCGAGGGCCAGCTCGCGCACACCCCGATCATTGCGATGACCGCGGGCGCGCTGGAAGAGGATCACCGGCGCTGCCTGGAAGCGGGGATGGACGAGTACGTCACGAAGCCGGTGCGGCTCGAAGATCTCGGAGCGGTGCTCGCTCGCTGGGTGCCGACCTCGGAAGCGCCCCCCGAAGCCGATGAGTCGGAACCGGCGCCGGCTGACGCCGAGGCGCCGATTGATCCCGGCCGCTGGGCCGTGCTGCTCGATCTCGTGGGCAACGACAGCGGGTTGCTCAACTCGATCATCGACACATTCGTCGAAGACACGCCTCAGCGCGTCGATTCCCTGCGCGCCGCGGTTGAGGCCGGCGACGATGAAACCGCCAAGCGAGCGGTCCACACGCTGCGAGGCAGCGGCGCCAATCTCGGCGCAGTCCGCCTTGCCCAGCTGTGCGGCACGCTCGAAGAGCGGGCTCATCGCGGTGATCTGACCGACGCGGCGAGCGCGATCACCGAAATCGCTGCAGAGCTGGAGCGGGTGCGGGAGGCGCTCAAAGGCCTGGCGCTGACGCCGAGCGGAGGATAGGGCGGCGGGACGGCTTCGCCCGGGTGCCAGGTCGCTGCTACCCTTCCCACGCCAGCCGCCGAATCACGTGCGCTGGAGGGTGCATCACCGCCGGGGTAGCTCAGTCGGCAGAGCGGCTCACTCGTAATGAGCAGGTCCGGGGTTCGATTCCCCGCCCCGGCTCCACCCGCCCGGCTGTGGCGCTGACGTCCGGGGAGTGAGGCTGGCCGGCGGTCGCCAACGCCAAGGGGCGGCCCCGTCGAGCCGCCCCTCGCCCGCCGCGCTGTGATCACCCGTCGGTGGACGCTTGGAACACCAGCACGTGGAAGGTCGCGTCCTCGGCGTTGGCGGCGTGATCGCGCGTGCCGACTGTCACGTTGCCCCCGCCGGTGAAGTCGACCC
>DATKBU010000205.1:0-14730 GCA_035513815.1 Egibacteraceae bacterium | reverse complement strand
CGAGCCCGATCAGGAAGGTCTCATCGCACAGCGCCTGCTTCAGGCTCGTGTCGCGCTCCCGGAGCTGGTCACTGAACACCTGCCAGGTGAACGTGTCAGCAAGCGGGTCGATGCCCGGCGGGGTCAGCTCGCTGAGACTGTTGATCTGACCGGGCTCGGCGACGAACACCTCGCCTGACTTGGCCGGATCGACATAGTGCAGTGAGCCCCCGGTGGTGAATGTCGCCACCAGCTGTGTGTGCCGCCCCGCTTCCTCGGTGGCCGTCTCGCGAGTCAGCGTGCCCTGCGGTCCTAAGCGGATAGCCAGCGCCGCCCCGTCATCGAGGTGCATCAGCAGCCATGTGCCGCGCCGCATGATGCCGTCGATCTTTCGCCCCTGCAGCGCTTTGACGAACTCGGGGCGATTGCGGTGCCGCGCCACCATGCTGGCGTTCTTCACGGTGATGTCCTTGAAGCGCTTGCCCACAATCTCGCGCTCGAGGTCCTTGCGGATGACCTCGACCTCGGGCAGCTGACTCACCGAGTGCCTCCGTTGTCCGAATCGGGCGCCCCGCGGGCGGAATCGGACACTACCGCGTCATCCGCTGTGTCCCGCGGACCCGCCGCCGCGCGGCCGCGCAGGCGGGCGCCCAGCGTCGAGTACGCCTCCCGCGCCGCCTGCTGCTCCGCCTCCTTCTTGCTGCGCCCCTTGCCCCGCCCCAGGGTCTCTTCGTCGATCACCACCGCTGCGGTGAAGCGCTTCTGATGGTCCGGGCCTTCCTCGGTGATCTCATAGATCGGCAGCGTCGCCAGCTCGCTGGCGGTCAGCTCCTGCAGGGAGGTCTTGTAGTCCAGCGACTCCCGGCGGGCGATGATGTCGTCGAGCAGATCGTCGAACAGCCGATGCACCAGCGCGGCTGCCGCCTCTATCCCCTGATCCAGATACACCGCGCCGATGAGCGCCTCGAGAGTGTCGGCCAGAATCGAGTCCTTGTCCCTACCGCCCGACAGCTCCTCTCCCCGCCCCAGGCGGACGCTGTCGCCGATCCCGAGGGGGCGCGCGACCATCGCCAGGCTGATTGTGTTCACCGCGGCGGCGCGGACCTTGGCCAGCCTGCCTTCCCGCTGGTCAGGCAGCATTCGGTAGATGGCGTCGGTCACCACCACGCCCAGCACGGCGTCGCCGAGGAACTCCAGCCGCTCGTTCGTGGGCATGCCTCCGGCCTCGAACGCGTGGCTGCGGTGCGACAGCGCCAGGCTGAGCAGCGAACGGTCGCGGAACGCCACTCCCAGAGCTGTCTCCAACGGGGTGCGGGCGGGACCTCTGCCAAGCGCCTCGGAGTCTCCTGGATCTCCTGGCGCTCCCCCAGTGACCTCAGTCACGGCTGTGGAAGCGTTCGCGGGAGACGGGCGGGGCTGACGTCGGCGGCGCGCAGGTGCAGGGTCATCCGCTCGACGGCGTCGCCGACCGTCCTGATGGCGGCGACGTCGGCGTCGGGCAGCCTGACCTGCAGCCCGCGCCGGCGGAGTTCAGATTCGATCGATTCGAGAATCTCAACCAGATCCAGCGAATCGGCGTGCAGATCCTCACCGAAGCGAGTGGCCGGGTCGATCAGCGCCATGTTCGGCTCAAGGATCTCGCGGATCCGCGCGATCACAAGGGTCTGCAGCTCTGCGCCGCTGGGCGTGTCAGCTCGCGCCATGCTCAGCTCCAGTGAGCGTGGCTGGCGGCTGCTCGGGAGAGCTGCTCGCCGCCGCGAGCTGTTCAGCGATGCGCACGGACAGGCCCGCGTGCGCGACGACTGCGGCGGAGCGCAGCGCGCGAGCGATCTGGGCCTCGCCGGCCGCGCCGTGGGACACCAGCACCTCCCCCGCGACTCCCAGCAGGACGGCCGCGCCGGCGCGCTTGCTCTCGTCAAGGCCGCCCAGCGCCTCGACGGTCTTGAGGAACACGTTGCCGGTGAAGCCATCGGCGACGAGCACATCGACCGCGCCGTTGATCGCGGCATCCGGCTCGGTGTTGCCCACGAAGCCGTCGACCTCGCTGAGCAGCGCATGCGCCGTCCGCGCGACCAGATTGCCTTTGCCCGGCTCGGCCCCGACGTTGAGCAGGCCGACGCGCGGAGTGGACACACCGCGGACGCGCGCGTAGGCGATGCCCATCCGAGCGAAGGCCACCAGCGCGTCGGGCTGGGGATCGGCGCTGCCGCCGGCGTCGACGAGGACCAGATCTGCGCGGCGATCGCCGGACACGACCGGGATGACCGCGGCGACGACGGGGCGGCGGACGCCCGGCGCCCGACCGATCACCAGCAGCGCCGCGGCGAGGGTCGCCCCCGTGGGACCAGCCGAGACCACCGCCGATGCTTTGCCCGCGGCGACCAGGCGCGCGGCCACGCAGATGCTCGAATCAGGCTTGGAGCGCACCGCGATCGCAGAATCCTCGCTCATCGCGATGACCTGCGAGGCCTCGACGATCGCGAGCGACCCGGACTCGCCGGCGTTCTTCAGCGCCAGCTCGAGCTCCCCGCTCCGGCCCACCAGGATCGTGTCGATCCCGTACTCGGCGCGCGCTCTCAGCGCCCCGGCCACCGCGACCGCGGCGCCATGATCGCCCCCCATGGCGTCGAGCGCGATCGGCCCGGCCGCCCGCAGGTGATCGTGCCCGCTGTCGTGCGGTGCGCCGGCGGCGCCCACCCCTAGTCCTCGACCTGAACGACCTGCCGACCTGCGTACTGGCCGCACACACCGCACACGGTGTGGGGGCGGATCGCCGACCTGCATCGGGCGCAGAACGCCCTCGCAGGGGCCTCAGTGCGCAGCCACTGCGCCTTCCGGTGACGGGTGCGCGAGCGCGACTTCTTCCTCTTTGGCACAGCCACTGCGTGTTCTCCTTATCTTGGACCGACGGCGCCCGAGGCGCTCAATCGCCCTCGGGAAGCTCCAGCCCTTCCAGCACTTTCCATCGGCTGTCGGACAATGTCTCCTCGCACCCGCACGCGCCCTCGTTGAGATTGGCGCCGCAGCTGACGCAGAGTCCGGCGCACTCGGGGCGGCACAGCAGACGGTACGGGACCGCGGGCACGAGCGCATCGCGCAGCAGCATGTCCAGATCGAGGCGATCGCCGATGAGCTCGTAGCCGGGCTCGACGGGATCCTCGGCGGGGGCAGCCTCGGGGTCGATGAACAGCTCTGAGACATCGACGGACAGCTCATCGCTGAGATCGGCCAGGCAGCGCGAGCAGGCGACGGTGGCGCGGGCGCGCACCGTGCCGCGCAGCAGGATCCCCTCGACGACGCTCTCCACCACACCGGACAGCCGAACGGGCTCATGGACCGTCGCGGCAGGAGACTCGAGCCCTTCGGGAACCGGGATGGCGAGATCGACTCGGCGCGAAGCGCCGGGCCGGTCAACCAGGTCCACGACATTCAAGACGTGGTCGGTCCGAGGTGCGGTCATGACAGTGATCACGGTTCTCGATGTGGGCGCGCATTGGGATGCCGGCGCGCGGGCAGGCGAAAAACGAGCCCCTGCGTCGACGACACGAAAAGGATAGCAGCCCTCGAGCGAGGGGTTCGAGCCTCAAGAATGCTCGGCTGGCGCGTCCGATTCGTAGTCGTAGAACTGGCTGGCGGGATCGGCCTCCTCATCGGGACCGGGCGGCAGCCGCTCTTCGTCGGGCTGCGCCAGCTCGTCGGTCGCGAGCCGTCCGCGCAGCCGCTCCCGGCCTTTCTCGACCGCTTTCAGGGTTTTGTGGAGCACGATCTCGAAGTTGGCCAGCTTGCCGTCGACGTAATCCTCCGCCTCAAGCCTCAGGTGACGCGCCTGCTCTCGGGACTCGTCGAGGATCCGCTCGGCCTCGCGCGTGGATGTGCGGACGATCTCGGTCTCGCTGATCAGGCGCTGCTGCTCGAGACGGGCGTCTGCGACGACCTGCTCGGCGTCGCGCACCGCCTGCGCGAGGACCTCCTCGCGCTCCTTGATGACCCAGCGGGACTGCCGCAGCTCTTCGGGGAGATTCGCACGCAGCAGTTCGAGGATGTCGTCGAACTCCTTGCGGTTGATCATCACCGAGGCCGACAGGGGGACCGGCCTGGCCTCAGCCAGCAGCTGCTGCAGCTGAGCGATCTGCGCCTCGACGTCCACACGGGTCCTTTTCGTCTGTGGCCCGCGGAAACGTGCCACTCCTGGTCGATCAGGTGAAACGGGTGCGAAGCCGTTTCGCGACGCCTGGCGGGACGAACGCCGAAACATCGCCGCCGAACCTCGCAACCTCCTTCACCAGGGACGATGAAAGAAACGAGTATACGGGGGCCGCTGGCAGGAACAGGGTCTCGACATCGGCCAGGCGCGCGTTCATCTGCGCCATCTGCAGCTCTGCGTCGAAGTCGCTGACCGCGCGCAGGCCCTTGATGACCAGGCGCAGCCCGCGCTCGCGGCAGAAGTCCACCAGCAGCCCGTCGAACGCGGCGATCTCAACATTCTCGAGGTGGCCGGTGGCCTCGGTCAGCATACTGAGGCGCTCATCCAGCTCGAACAGCGGCGCCTTGCCCAGGTTGCGAAGGCACGCGATGACGATGCGATCGACGCGCGAGGCAGCGCGCTCGATGACATCCAGGTGACCATTGGTCACTGGGTCGAACGTGCCAGGGCAAACAGCGCTAACCGTCATCGCAGCCTCCGAGGCCCTGCGGGCCCGTCTCGCCGGCGACGCGCAGGATGAGCAGCAGGGTGCCACCGTACGGGCGCGCTCTTTCCAGCGCCAGCCACGGCGGAGACTGGACATCGCCTGTCGCCCGCCGATCGCGCTCGATCACGACCACCGCTGAGTCCGCCAGCGCCCCGGCGCCGCGCAGCTCGCCGAGCAGATCGAAGACATCCTCGATCGGCGCCGTATAGGGCGGATCGGCGAGCACGAGGTCGAACGGTCCGCCGATCGGATCGCCGGCGAAGCGCGCCGCGTCCTGGCGGCGCACTGTGGCGCGGGCGGCCAGCCCGGTGCGCTCCAGGTTCGCGCTGATGATCGCCGCCGCGCGAGGGTCGCGCTCGACGAAGACGGCGTGCTCGGCCCCGCGCGACAGCGCCTCGATGCCCAGCGCGCCCGAGCCGGCGTACAGGTCGAGCACCCTGGCGTCGGCGACGACGGGCGCGAGCGAGCTGAACAGCGCCTCGCGCACCCGATCGCTGGTGGGCCGTGTGCCGCGCCCTGGGGGGGCCTCCAGCCTCCGCGAGCGAGCCGATCCCGCGATCACCCTCACTCCGGGCCGCCGATCGAGAGGGCCGCGGCATTCCGCACGCGCGGGCGGCCGGCCTTCGCGCGCGCAGGCGATCCGCCGCCTGCCACTACCCGGCCTCGAGGGCGGCCAGCCGCTCTTCGCCGTAGCGGCGGCGCACCTCGGCGCGCAGCTGCGGGAAGCCGTCCAGCGCGGGGTCCCGCTCGACGAGGTCGCGGGCGTCCGCGCGGGTCTGCACCACCCAGTCGTAATCCTTGATCAGCTTCGCGAGCTTGAGGTCGGGCAGCCCAGACTGGCGAGTGTCGAACAGACTGCCCTCGCCGCGCAGCTCCAAGTCGCGCTCGGCCAGCGCGAAGCCGTCCGTCGTCGACCCCACCGCGAGCAGGCGCGGGTTCGGGGCGCCGGCCTCGATCGTCAGCGTCCCCGCCTCGGCTGCCTCGTCGACCGCGTCGCCCGCGAACAGCACGCAGTAGCTGCGGGCGGACGCGCGCCCGACGCGCCCGCGCAGCTGGTGCAGCTGGCTGATGCCGAAGCGCTGAGCGTCCTCGACGACCATGATGGTCGCCTCCGGCACATCGACGCCGACCTCAATGACGGTCGTGGCCACCAGCACTTGGATCTCGCCGGCGCGGAACGCCTCCATGACGCGCTCGCGCTCCGCACCCGGCAGCCTCCCATGGACCAGGCCGACATCGAAGTCTGCGAACACCTCGCCTGACAAATGGCGATAGACCTCCTCGGCGGCGGCGAGGTCGAGGGTCTCGGACTTGTCGATCAGCGGGCACACGACGTAGGCGCGCTCGCCGGCGGCGATGCGCTCTCTGATGAACCCGTAGAGGCTGCGCCGCCTCGTCGACCCCGACGGGATGACCTGCGTGACGATCTGCTGTCGCCCGGGCGGCAGCTCGTCCAGCACGGTCACATCAAGGTCGCCGTAGACCGTCAGCGCCAGCGAGCGCGGGATCGGCGTGGCCGTCATCACCAGCACATCCGGCCAGCGACCGTCCGAGCGCTTGTCGCGCAGGCGCGTACGGTGCTCGACGCCGAAGCGGTGCTGCTCGTCGATCACCACCACGCCGAGGTCGGCGAACGACACCCGCTCCTCGAGCAGCGCGTGGGTGCCGATCAGCAGCTGGACGTCTCCGACGGCGACCTCGGCCAGCAGGCCGCGCAGCTTCTTCGCGGTCACCGAGCCGGTGAGCAGCTCCAGGCGCGGGCCCGCCGGCGCGTTCACGCCGAGCGGTGCGAGCATCTCACTGAACGTGCGGAAGTGCTGCTCGGCGAGGATCTCCGTCGGCGCCATCAGCACCGCCTGTCGGCCGTTGTCCAGCGCCGACAGCATCGCCCAGGCCGCCACAACGGTCTTGCCCGAGCCGACGTCGCCCTGGAGGAGGCGGTGCATGGGCTTGGGTCTGGCCAGATCGGCGCCGATCTCAGCGAGCGCCGCCGCCTGCGCGCCAGTGAGGTTGAACGACAGGAACTCGATGAACCGCGCGGCGGCCCCTCCCGTGCCGGCCGGGGTGTTCTCGACCCCCGCGGCCTGGCGCTCCAGCCGCTCGCGCCGCTGCTGAAGCCCGACTTGAAGGCACAGCAGCTCGTCGTAGACGAGGCGATCACGCGCCGCCGTCGCCTGATCGAGATCGCGCGGGCGGTGAATCCCCCGCACGGCGCTGTCGAGGTCGATCAGGGTGTGGCGCAGACGCAGCTCGGCGGGAAGGAAGTCCTCCAGCGGCTCCAGCTGCTCAAGGGCCGAGCCCACGAAGCGCGCGATCCGCCACGACGGAAGCGGATCCGTGGCGGGGTAGGCCGGCTGGATGCGCTCAAGCTCCTCGTCGACGTCGCCGTCGACGTCGGCGTCGACGTCCGCCGGCGCCGAAGCGCCGTCAGCGCCCAGCACGACCAGCTTGGCGTTCTTCAGCTGCAAGGCGGCGCGAAAGCGCTCCAGCACGCCGCTGACCGCGACCCGTGTCCCCGGGGGATGCTGGCGCGGGCGCCACTCCTGATTGAAGAACGGCACCTCGACCCGATCACCGCCGTCGTCGACCACGGTCGCCTTGGCGATCACCAGCCCTCTGCGCCCCCGCCCCCCGCCGCGACCGCGTGCGCCGGGGCGCATGACGCTCCAGCCCGTGATCGCGCCGACGATGGTCACCGGCTCGCCGAGCGGCGCCTGGGCGAGGGGCTGCAGGGCGCCGATGTCGCGGTACGCGCGGGGGTAATGCTCAAGAAGATCGCGAACAGTGCGGATCTCGAACGCGGCGCGCAGGACGCCGGCGGCCCTGCCGCTGACACCATCGATCGCCGAGACATCCGCGTCGAGCCACGCCTGCGCATCCATCGCTGCGAGTCTATGAGCCGGGTGTGGCGAAGTGGCGCGATCCCAGCGCACCGGGTACCGTTGCGCCCTGGCCGGGTTGCGTGCGGCGAGTCTCGCCCTGCCCCAGCCCCATCCCTACCGACCGACGCAACAGGATGAACGATGGCCGCGGTGTGTGAGATCTGCGACAAGAAGCCGCACTTCGGCTTCCAGGTGAGCTTCTCCCACAAGCGCTCCAAGCGCCGGTGGAATCCCAATGTCCAGCGCATCCGGATCCTGGACGGCGCGACGGTGCGCCGGGCGACGGTCTGCACGTCGTGCATGAAGGCCGGCAAGGTCACGCGCCCGCCGCAGAAGACCCGCTAGCTCGCAACCCCGGCGAGGCTGATCCCCCGTCCTGGGGCCCTCGGTTCGCGTCCACGGCCGTGCTGCTCACTGACGCTCCATCGACATACGCGGCGGTATGTCGCCGCGATCGTCGAAACATCGGCGCCGCCGCCCGCTGGGCCGACGGATCCGGCGGTATCTCGCCGCGATCGTCGAAACATCGCCGCGCTCGCTTCGGCCGACGCGCGCGGTGCCATCGCGCCGCAGCCGTCGATCTAAGCGCCCCGGCGGCGCCAGCCGTGATCGACCGGTCCGATGCCCTCGCCGATCCGCAGCCCGCCTCTGATCGCGCCAGTGACGAACTCCTTGGCGGCGCGCACGGAGTCGACCACGTCGGCGCCCTGGGCGCGGTAGGCCGCGATCGCGGCTGACAGCGTGCAGCCCGTTCCGTGCGTGTCCGCGGTGTCGAGGCGCTCGCCGGCGATGCGGATCTCCGTCCGCCCGTCGTAGAGCAGATCGATCGCGTCCGCGTTCCCCGGAAGATGCCCCCCCTTGACCAGAACCCACTCCGGCCCGAGCGCCTTCATCGCACGCGCTGCGGCCGCCATGTCCTTGGGTTCGCGCACATCGACGCCGGTCAGCAGCAGGACTTCCCCCACGTTGGGCGTGACCACCTCGGCCAGCGGCAGGATCCGCTCGCGCAGCGCGTCGACGGCGTCCGGGCGCAGCAGCGGGTCACCGTGCTTGGAAGCACTCACCGGATCGACGATCAGCCGCCGGATGCCGTGGGCCTGGACCCCGTCGGCCACCGCGGAGATGATGGCCGCGCTCGACAGCATCCCGAGCTTCGCCGCGTCGACCCCGATGTCCTGGGCCACCGCGTCGATCTGCGCGCGGACGAACTGCGGGGGGATCTCGTGAACTCCGTGGACGCCGACCGTGTTCTGCGCGGTGAGCGCGGTGATCACGCTCATACCGAACACGCCGAGCTCCTGAAAGGTCTTCAGGTCCGCCTGGATGCCCGCGCCGCCGCCGCTGTCAGACCCGGCGATGGTCAGCGCGAGCGGGGGGGCGCTCATCGATCCTCCCCGAACGAGTGCTGGTAGCCGAGCTCGGCGAGCTCCACCTCGCCGCCGCCGGTGCGCTGCAGCGCCACGACCGGGCGGTCGGCATCTGTTTCGACGATCTCGCCGACCACCGCGGCTGGCACACCCTCCGCCCGGCCTGCGGACTCGGCGATCGCCGCCGCCCGGTCGGGCGATGCACTGGCGATAAGCGCGAAATCCTCCCCGCCGCAGATCAGATCGAGAGGGTCGATGCCGAGCCGGTCCGCGATGTCCCGCACGCCAGGCGCCACGGGGAGGCTCTCCTCGCGCACGATGGCGGACACGCCCGAGGCGCGGCAGACGTGCCCGACGTCGGCGCCGAAGCCGTCCGAGACATCGATGCAGGCGCTGGCGCCCTCCTCGGCCAGCGCGCGACCCGCCGCCACGAGCGCAGCGGGCCGGCGGTGAGCGGCGAGCAGGCCCGCGTCCGGTCGCTCACCCGCCTTGATCTGCGCGAGCGCCGCGGCCGCTGCGCCGAGCTGGCCGACGATGATCAGGCGATCGCCGGGCCGCGCGCCCGATCTGCGCAGTGCTCGTTCAGCCTCGACCTCGCCGAGCAGCGTCGCCGAGATCGACAGAACCGGCCCGGCAACGGTGTCGCCGCCGAGCAGCGCAACGCCCCAGCGGCTCGCTGCAGCCGACATGCCGCCGTAGAGGCTGTCGATGTCGGCAGCCTCTAGTCCGGGCGGCACGCATAGCGCGATGACCGCGCCAGTCGGCGCAGCGCCCATCGCGGCCAGGTCGCTGCAGCTCACCGCGATGGCCTTCCAGCCGACATCCTCAAGCGACGACAGGTCCCGGCGGAAATGAACGCCATCCACGAGCATGTCGACCGTCACGCATGCGGCGCCGGTCGCCACCCGGAGCACGGCCGCATCATCGGGATGGGCCACAACCACGCGGCCGCCCTCGCGCGCAAGGTGCGCCGCGAGGCGGTCGATCAGCTGGAACTCGGCCACATCCATCACCGCGGAGTATCCCACCGCCTGAACTCGGGGCCGTCGCGGGACTCGGGGCCGTCGCGGGACTAGGATCATCGAGACGGCGAGCAAGGAGACGACGTGGCAGTACTGAACACCATTGAGCTGGAGGGGGTCTCCGCGCAGAGCTGGAAGCATGCCGCGGAGGAGGCCTTGAGCGAGGCGTCCAAGACGCTCCGCAACATCCGCCGGATGGACATCCTCGGCACGAACGCGGTTGTGGCCGACGGGGGGATCACCGAATACCGCACGCAGGTGCGCCTGGTGTTCGAGGTCGAGCCGCGCTGAGCGGCGTCAGGTGACTCCAGCGGCAGCGCGCAGCGCCGAGAGTGCCGCCGCGTCGTCGATCTGCTCGAAATCCTGGTAGGCCTGGCCCACAGCCATGAACTCCGCCGGTTGACTGAGGATCACGACGTCGTCGGCGGCGTCAGCCAGCTCCTTGTCGGCTCCCGGGGGGCCGACCGGCGCCGCCAGAACTACCCTCGCCGCGCCAGCCTGGCGCGCCAGCGCGCATGCTTGCCGCGCGGTGCCTCCCGTCGCGACGCCGTCGTCGACCACCACGGCCGTAGCTCCCGCGATGTCGACGGGCGGCGCGACCGCGCGATACATCACCAGCCGGCGCTCGAGCGCCTCCCGGCGGTCAGCGATCTCCGCGTCGATCTCCTCACGCGTCAGACCGAGCCGCGCCACGATGCCCTTGTCGATCTGCAGCAGGCCGTGCGCGCCCACCGCCCCGAAGCCGAGCTCGGGGTTTTGAGGGCTGCGCAGCTTGCGCACGACCGCAACATCGAGCGGCGCCCCGAGCGCGCGCGCGACCTCCACGCCGATTGGCAGCCCGCCGCGGGGGATGGCCAGGATCACGATGCGCTCGTCCGCGCCGACCAATGGCGAGGACCGCAGCGCCTCGGCGAGCTGGCGCCCGGCCTCGGTCCGGTTCCGGAAGACCTGCATCTGTGCCGCCTCCATGGTTCCGCGCAGAACGCGCTCAGCCGAAGCCGATCCCCAGGGCTCGTCAATGCTCCGGCAGCGAACCACCAGCGCGCCCGATAGGATGCCCCTCACGGCCGCGATAGACACGAAAGAGGGCACATGGTCTCGGCATACATCCTGATCATGACCGAAGTGGGGAAGGCCGCGGTGGTCGCGGAGGCGGTCGCCAAGATCGATGGGGTGCTGGCCGCCGAGGATGTGACGGGTCCCTATGACGTCATCGTCAGGGCGAAGGCCGCCGACGTGGATGAGCTCGGACGCATGGTCGTGGCCAAGATCCAGGCCGTCGAGGGCATCGATCGCACGCTGACCTGCCCGGTCGTGCACCTGTAGCGGCGCGCCGCCTCAGGGGGCGTAGCGATCGCTTGCCTGCGAGGCCTCCAGCGCCAGCTCGAGAAGGCGGTCGATCAGACGCGCGGGCTCGAGCCCGTGGGCGGACCAGATGCGCGGGAACATCGACGCCGCGGTGAACCCGGGGATCGTGTTGATCTCGTTGACGAGGACCCGCCCGCTGTGTTCGAGGTAGAAGAAGTCCACGCGCGACATTCCGCGAGCGCCGATGGCCAGGAACGCCTGGCGAGCGTAGTCCACGCAACGGTCCCGGACATCGTCGGACACCTCGGCCGGGCAGCGCAGCACAAGTCCGGCGTCAAGATACTTGCCCTCGAAGTCATAGAACTCGTGGCCGGTGACGACCTCGCCGGGAGGCGTCACATCGATCTCGGTGTTGCCCAGCACGCCGCACTCCAGCTCGCGAGCGCCTTCGACGCTCGCCTCCACGATCGCGACGCGGTCATAGCTGAACGCCTCAGCGACTCCCGTGAGCAGCTCTTCGCGGTTGTCGCATTTGCGGATCCCGATCGACGACCCCTGGCGCGACGGCTTCGTGAACACCGGATACGCCAGCGCCGCCTCGATGTCGTCGATCACGGGGCCTCGGTCGGCCTCCCACACGTACCGGCGCACCGCGAGGTGCGGGACCTGGGGCAGGCCTCTGGCCTTGAAGACGTTCTTCATCTGTCGCTTGTCGATGCCGATCGCGCTCGCGGCGACGTCCGCACCGACGTAGGGCACGCCGTGGCTGGCGAGCAGGCCCTGCACCGTGCCGTCCTCTCCGTACGGACCGTGGAGGATGGGGAAGCAGACATCGACGGGCCCGATCTCCTCGCCGTCGAACGTATCGCCGAAGCGCACGAGGCGCGGGCCCTTGCGGGTGTGCACCAGCGCCACGGTGTCGCCCTCGTCGCCCACGCTCGGAAGACCGCCCGGCGGCGCCTCGGGGGCGGCGTCCAGCAGCGTCCAGCGCCCGTCGCGCGTGATGCCGACCGTCGTCACGACGTAGCGGTCCGGGTCCATCGCCGCGAGCACGTTGCGCGCCGACATGCAGGACACCTCGTGCTCGCTGGAGCGCCCTCCGAACAGCACCAGCACCCGAGTCTTGGTCGTGGCGGCCATCACGGCTCCTATCGGTCGTCCAGCCCGTAGAACTCCGATTTCGGCGAGCGGCCCATCAGCGAGCCGACCATCTCCTTGGGATCCATGCCCTCGTGCACCACCTTGACGACATGCTCCACGATCGGCATGTCGACGCGGTGCTCTCGCGCGATATCAAGCAGGGCCTTGGAGGACCGCACACCTTCGGCCACCATGCTCATCTCGGCCACGACCTCGTCCAGCGGGCGCCCCTTGCCGAGCTCCTCGCCGACATGGCGGTTGCGCGACTGCCGGCTCATGCAGGTCGCCACCAGATCGCCCATCCCAGCCAGTCCCGAGAACGTCAGCGGGTTGCCGCCGTGCGCCAGGCCCAGCCGCGTCATCTCCGCTAGTCCTCGGGTGATCAGCAGCGCCTTGGTGTTGTCGCCGAAACCCATGCCGTCCGCCATCCCGGCAGCCAGCGCGATCGCGTTCTTGACCGCACCGCCGAGCTCGACTCCGATCACATCCGGATTGGTCCACACGCGGAAGTAGGCCGTGTGGCACATGGCCTGCACCCGCTTCGTGATCAGCGTCTCCGGCCCGGCCACCACCGTCCCGCTCGGCAGGCGCCGGGCGCACTCCCAGGCGAGGTTGGGTCCGCTGACCACCACGACGTGACTGTAGGGAAGGTCGAGAACAGAGCGCACCACCTGACTGGCGCGCTTGCGGGTGTCCAGCTCGATCCCCTTGATCAGGCTGACGTAGATCGCGGGGTGCGGAACGATATCGGACCATTTCGTCAGGCTGTCGCGCAGCGCGTGACTGGGCACCGCCAGCACCACGATCTCGGCCTCATCCAGGGCCTCGGCGGGATCAGAGGTCGCCCGCAGCGCATCCGGAAGGACGACGTCGCCAAGGTAGTCAGGATTACGGCGCTCGATGTTGATCTGCTCAGCGACCTCGTCGCGGCGCGCCCATAGGACGACATCCTCGCCGGCGTCCAGGCAGACGCCCGCGAAGGCGGTCCCCCAGGAACCGGCGCCCATCACGGCGACCTTGCCCATCCGCCTCCCTCCTCCCTGCCGGCGGCTGCGTGAGTCTAGAACTCCCCCCGGTGGAATTGCGCGGGCTGACCGTGACAGACTGACGGCGAAGCGACGAGAGGAGCGGGCATGCCGCAAGGCACAGTGAAGGTTTTCGATCCTAAGACACGCACCGGCAGCGTTCTGCTCGACACGCAGGAGGAGCTGCCGATCGACAGTCACGCGTTCGTCGAATCGGGGCTGTTGGAGCTCAGGCTCGGCCAGCGAGTGCGCTTCGAGATCGAGGAGGAGGGCGAGCACCGCCGCGTGCGCGCGCTCAACCTCGTGAGCATGTAGCGCGAGCGACCGCGACGATTCGGGCCGCCGGAGACGGGGCCTTGAGAGATCCACGGATGGGATAAGGGTGGCGGCGCAGGTGACCGAGACGGCGCAGGAGCGTGACTGGGCGTGGACAGCCCTTGCCTGGCTCGCCGGCCTCGCCGCCGCGGGCTCTGCGATCATGGCGCTGGCGCACATGGGCCTGCAGATTCCTGTCATCTCAGGACTCGGTCCGGGAGGCGCCCGGTCAGTTCCAGTCGCGGCGCTGGTCTTCGGGATCAGCACGCTGATGTTTCTGCTGATCCTGTTCGGGATGCTCATGCGACGCGCGTGGGCGTGGCCGGTCGCGCTGGTCGGCAACGGCTTCGCGCTGATCGGCGCCGCGAATCCGTTCCGAGGCCCGGTCAGCGCGGCGGCGATCGCGGTGACGGTGGCGGCGATCGCCATCCTGCTGTCTCCGCCGGGCCGCACGCTGCGCTAGCCGGCGTGCTGCTGCGGGCGCTGCGCAACCACTGCCCGCACTGCGCGGAGCGCCGGATCTGGGCCAGCTGGGGCAAGCTCAAGCCGCGCTGCCCCGGCTGCGGCTACTCCTTTTCGCGCGAGGAGGGCTACTGGGTCGGCGCCATGATCGTCAACATCGGCGCGGCGCAACTGCTGTTCATGGCGCTCCTGCTCGGCACCATGGCGCTCACCTGGCCGGATGTGCCGTGGACCGGACTGCTCATCGGCACCGCCGCGGTCATGGTCGCGTTCCCGATCTGGTTCTACCCGCGGACCAAGACCCTGTGGATATGGCTGGATCTGCGGGTGCATCCCTACACGCCGGAGGAGCGCGAGTAGCGCAGCCGGTAGTCCGACCGGGCTGAACCCAGGGTTGCCGCCTAGAGGGGGGCGAGAGCTAACTGCCATCGAGCCCGGCCACTGGTCGGAGGCCGCCGATGAGTCTCAATCTCGCGAGGCAATTGCGCTGCAGGCTGGCCTGCGTTCCCCGAGCGGGATGGCCCTTCTCGCGCGGCTGC
>DATKBU010000204.1:0-2712 GCA_035513815.1 Egibacteraceae bacterium | reverse complement strand
GTTCGCCGTACGGCTGGCGCTGTACGCGATCTTCGGCGCGCTCCTGGTGGCCTGCACGATGGTCTTCGACCTCGCCCGCGTCCGCATCGTCGTCGAGGACCGCCGGAGCGCGCTGGCGGCGGTCGTGGCGGGCGCCCGCTTCGCGCGGCGCCACCTGGCGGCGGCAGCCGGTTTGTACCTCCTCAACGGCGTCGCGTTTCTCGTACTCGTGCTGTTGTACGCCCTGCTCCACGCGGTGCTGTCGCCGGGCGCGCCCTGGGCGGGGTGGGGCGTGCTGCTGCTCGGCCAGGCATACATCCTCGGCCGCCACTACCTGAAGCTCGTGTTCTACGGCTCGCAGATCGCGCTGTTCCAGTCGGCGCTCGCCCACGCCTCGTATACTGCCGCCCCCGCGGTCGTGTGGCCCGACTCCCCCGCGGCCGAGTCGATCGCCAACGCCGACGCCGGCATGGCGCGCTGACGAATACCGATGCAACTTCGCAGCTTCAAGCACGCGCGGATCCTGATCGTGGACGACGAGCCGGGCAACGTGGACCTGCTGGGCCGCCTCCTGGAGCACGCCGGCCTGACGAAGGTGGAGTCCACCAACGACCCGCGCGAAGCCACCGGGCTGTACGTGCGGTTCCGGCCGGACCTGATCCTCCTCGACCTGCACATGCCGCACATGAGCGGCCTCGAGGTGCTCGACGGGCTGAACGAGATCGCCGAGGCCAGTTACCTGCCGGTGCTGATGCTGACGGGCGATCTGACACAGGAATCCCGGCAGGAAGCGCTGACGCGCGGCGCCAAGGACTTCGTCAACAAGCCCTTCTCGGCGGGGGAAGTCCTGCTGCGCATCAAGACGCTCCTCGAGACCCGCTTCCTGTACCTGCAGATTCAGAACCAGAACCAGATCCTCGAGGCGAAGGTGCGCGACCGGACACGCGCGCTCGAGGCGGCGCAGTTCGAGATCATCGAGCGGCTCGCGAAGGCGGCCGAGTACCGCGACGACAATACCGGGCAGCACACCGAGCGGGTGGGCCAGATGGCGGCGCTGCTGGCGCGGAAGCTGGCGCTGCCGGACGCCCAGGTCTCGCTCATCCGCCGCGCGGCGCCGCTGCACGATGTCGGCAAGATCGGCGTCCCGGACAGCATCCTGCTCAAGCCCGGCAAGCTGACGGGGCCGGAGTTCGAGCTGGTGAAGACCCACACCGTGATCGGCGCGCGCATCCTCTCGGGGAGCGACTTCCCGATCCTGCACCTCGCCGAAGAGATCGCGCTCACGCATCACGAGCGGTGGGACGGCGACGGCTACGCCGGCATGGCCGCGGACGCCATCCCCCTCGCCGGGCGGATCGTCGCCGTGGCGGACGTGTTCGATGCGCTGACGCAGCAGCGCCCGTACAAGGCGGCCTGGCCCGTCGGCGAGGCGCTCGCCGAGCTCGATCGCCAGCGTGGCCGGCAGTTCGACCCGACGCTCATCGATGCCTTCCTGCGAATGGTCGAGCAGGGCGCCTTCCCGCCTGCCCCGCCATCGTAAGCGAATCGCGTGGGATATAGTTTTCCGGTATGAGCAACCGATCGGACACGCTCGCGGCCTGGATTCGCCAGCGCGTGATGGAAGCTGGCGCGCGCGGCCTCGTCGTCGGGCTGAGCGGGGGGATCGATTCGGCCGTGGTGGTCCGCCTGTGCCAGGTGGCCATGCCCGACCACGTGCTGGGGGTCATCATGCCCTGCCACAGCGATCCCCGTGACGAGGCGGACGCGGGGCTGGTGGCGGATCATTTCGGCGTCCCGACGATCCGCGTGGACCTCGCACCCGCGTTCGACCGGCTGATAACCGACCTCGGCGGCGCGCTGGCTGACGTGCAGGCTCCGCAGGCCGTCCCCGGGCCCGACGACACCGCGGATCCCCGCTCGCGCATGCCGGTGGCGAACGTCAAGCCGCGGCTGCGGATGACGTCGGTGTACTTCCTGGCGAACTCGCTGAACTACCTGGTCGTCGGCACGGGCAACCGGAGCGAGCTGACGAGCGGGTACTTCACGAAGCACGGCGACGGCGGCGTCGACCTGCTGCCCATCGGACGGCTGCTCAAGACCGAGGTCCTGGACCTGGCACGCGAACTCGGCGTGCCGGCACCGGTGATCGAGAAGCCGCCGAGCGCCGGGCTCTGGGCCGGGCAGACCGACGAAGGGGAAATGGGCTTCACCTACGCCGATCTGGAGAACTACCTGACGACCGGGCCGTCCACCGTGGCGCCCGCGATGGCGCTGCGGATCGAACGCCTCGTCCGCGCCAGCGAACACAAGCGCGCCCTGCCGCCTATGCCCGACGACGACTGATTCCCAACTCCCAACTCCCAAGGAACTCCTGGCCTCGCTCGGCTACGCGCTGGTCACTGCGCTCCTGAAGCGCGTCGCAATTCCACCCCGGTTGACGCAACCAATCGGCGCAGCTTGGGAGTTGGGAGTTGGAGGTTGGGAATTGATCTACCCGACCCCCGCCCCCATGCCGATCTGAACGGGCGCGGGCGACTGCGGCTCGGCCTCCCCTTCGGTCGCGAGCCGGTGCAGCGCCATCCTGATGGCGCCGCGCGTCGCGGTATCGGCGCCCGGCTCCATCCGCTGCAGTTCGGGCGCCAGGTCGTGCAGCCGCAGCGCGCCCACGGCGTAGATCGCGCGCGACCGCAGCCACGGGTCCGCGCTCGACAGCAGGGTCTCCATCGCCTGCTC
>DATKBU010000203.1:0-3865 GCA_035513815.1 Egibacteraceae bacterium | reverse complement strand
GCCAAGCGGTCCGAGACGGCCATCTACGCGATCGGGCTCCGGCAGCCGGACCAGGGGCGGCCGCGGTTCCGCGAAGCGGAATTCGTCCTGCGCCAGCTCTCGCAGGAAACCGGCGGGCGCGCGTTCTTCCCCACGACCGCCGTGGAGCTGCCGAAGATTTACACCCAAATATCCGAAGAACTGGCCAGCCAGTACAGCATGGCGTACGCCTCGCGGAACCCGATGCGCAACGGCGCCTGGCGGCGCATCCAGGTGCGCATCACGCGGCCCGGGGTGGAGTCCCGCACGCGCCAGGGCTACTACGCGCCGACGGCGCGATAGGCCGCCGGCCGGCGCCAGCCCGAGCCACCGATCCCGGGCACAGAGTAAGATCGTTCCATGCACCTGGTCCCGCTGCTCTTCTACGCCGCCGCGGCAGCCGCGTACGTGGCGCACTTTGCCTGGCGGGACCCCCGGATCGGCCGGCTCGCCACCGCCACGCTCGGCGCGGGCGTCCTGGCCCACACCTTTCTCATCGGGATGCAGACGATGGAGGCGGGGCATGCCCCGCTGGTCGGCACCACGGCCGCGCTGTCGGCCTTCGTGTGGCTGCTTGGCCTGTCGTACCTGTACGTGGAGCTGACCTCCGAGGAGCGCGCGATGGGGGCGCTGGTCGCCATCATGCTCGTCGGGCTGGCCATCATCCCGGCGCTCGATCCCGTGGTGAACGAGCGGCCGCCGCTCCTGCGGAGCCCCCTGTTCACCGTCCACGTGCTCTCGATGCTCCTGGCCTACGCGAGCTTCGCGCTCGCCTGCGTCATCGGGATCACCTACGTGCTGCTGTTCAACGAGATCAAGGCGAAGCATCTCGGCCTCTTCTATGCCCGGCTGCCGTCACTCCAGGTCCTCGACGCGATGAATGGCCGCGCCGTGCTGGTCGGCTGGATCTTCCTGACGCTCGGTGTGGCGGTCGGCGGGATCTGGGCCACGCAGATCCGCGACATCCCCGATCCGCGCGCACAGGCGATGTCGCTCGGCGATCCGAAGATCCTCATGGCGCTCGTACTCTGGGGGGTGTACTCGTTCGCGCTCTTCGCGCGCCGCGCGATTGGCTGGAGCGGACGGCGCGCCGCCTGGCTCTCGGTGGTGGCCTTCGCGATCGTGCTCCTGAACTTCCTCCTGGTCGGCTACTTCCTGACCCGGAGCCACAACTTCTGACACACATTCTGAGTTCTTGATTCTGAGTTCTGAGTTTTCTTGATGCGCCTGTTTGCCATCGGGCTGAGCCACCGAACCGCGCCGGTCGAGCTGCGGGAGTGCGTCGACTTCGCGCGCGGGGGCGTGGATGCCGCCCTGTCGGCGCTGGCGGCGCGCGGCGTGGGGGTCGAGGCCGTCGTGCTGGCGACCTGCAACCGCGCCGAAATCTACGCCGTGGGCGATGACGACGGCACGGCGGACGCGGTCCAGCGGTTCTTCAGCGAGTACCACGGCGTCGCCGCGGCGCGGCTGGCCGACCACCTGTTCGTGCGCCGCGGCGCCGACGTGGCGCGGCACCTGTTCCGCGTCTCCGCAGGGCTCGACTCGCTCGTCGTCGGCGAACCCCAGATCCTCGGCCAGGTGAAGACCGCCTATTCCACGGCCTCGGATCTCGGGTGCACCGGCGCGCTGATCAATCGCCTGTTCCACTCCGCCTTCAACGTCGGCAAGCGCGTGCGCACGGAAACCGGCCTCGGCGAGGGGGCGGTCTCGATCAGTTATGCGGCCATCGCGCTGGCCCGGAAGATTTTCGGCAAGCTCGAAGGCCGGCAGGTGCTCATCCTCGGCGCCGGCGAAATGGCCAAGCTCACCGCCATCCACATGCAGGCGCAGCAGGTCGCGGGCATCACGATGGTGAGCCGTACGCTCGCCACCGCCGAGCAGCTGGCGTCGCAGCTCGGCGCCAGGGCCTTGCCGTGGACGGAACTCCACCACGCGCTCGCGGCCGCCGACATCGTCGTCACCGCCACGGGATCGACCGAGCCGGTGCTCACGCGCGCGGGGGTCGAAGCCATCATGCGGCCGCGGCGTGACCGGCCGCTCTTCCTCATTGACATCGCGCTCCCCCGGGACGTCGAGCCGGCGGTCGGGGACCTGGACCAGGTGTTCCTCTACAACATCGACGACCTGCAGGCGATCGTGCACGAGAACCTGGCCCGTCGATCGGCCGAGCTGGCGCGGGCCGAGGCGATCGTGGAGGAGGAAGTCTCGCGCTTCATGGGCTGGGTGCAGTCGCGTGAGATCATTCCGACCGTCGTGGCGCTGCGCCAGCGGTTCGAGGCGATTCGCCGGTCGGAACTCGAACGGCTCGAGCCCAAGCTCGCGGGCCTGCCGCCCGAGGCCCGTGCACGCCTCGAAGAGATCACGCACCTCATCGTCGAGAAGCTCCTGCTGGCGCCGACCGAACAGCTCAAGGCCGTGAGCGACGAGGCCATGGTCGTCGCCTACGCGGAAGCGCTCAACCGGCTGTTCAGCCTGGCCGCCGAGCGCGAGCAGCCGGCGAAGGCCGATCCCCCGGCAGAGGTCCCATCATGAGCGCGCTGCGGCTCGGCACCCGCGGCAGCCAGCTGGCGCTGTGGCAGGCCCGCACGGTCGCGGGCCTCCTCGAGCAGGGGGGGTACGACGTCGAGCTGGTGATCATGAAGACGGCAGGCGACCGCCTCCAGGACGCCCCCCTGACCGAGGCCGGCGGCAAGCGGCTGTTCGTGAAAGAGATCGAGGACGCGCTGCTGCGCGAGGAGATTGACCTCGCCGTGCACAGCGCCAAGGACATGTCGGCCGTCCTCCCCGACGGCCTCGACGTGGCCGCCGTGCTGGCGCGCGAGGATCCGCGCGACGCGCTCGTGCTGCCGCATGGGTCGGCTGCGCCGACGTTCGACGACCTGCTGGAGCGCCTGGGGGCCTCGTCCCCCAGCATCGGGACGAGCAGCGTGCGCCGCGCCGCCCAGCTCGCGGCGCTGCTGCCGGGCGCCACATTCGAGCCCATCCGCGGCAACGTGGATACGCGGCTGCGCAAGCTCGACGAGGGGCAGTTCTCGGCGCTCGTACTCGCCGCGGCCGGCATGCGCCGCCTCGGGTTCGGCAGCCGCATTTCGTCCGCCATCCCGATCGAGCGCTGCATCCCGGCACCGGGCCAGGGGATCGTCGCCATCGAGATTCGCAGCGGCGACGCGCGGACGCGCGCAGCCGTGGTGCCGGTCACCGACCCACGGGCGGCCGTGTCGCTCGTCGCGGAGCGCACGGTCGTCGCCGTGCTCGGGGGCGGCTGCCAGCTCCCGCTGGGCGCGATTGCGCTGCACGACGATGGCGGCGGCCTGCACATGCACGCGATCGTCACCTCACCGGACGGCCGGCGGGTAGTGAAGCGCCAGGGACACGGCTCGGCGAACGAGCCGGAGCAGCTGGGACGCCGCCTCGCCGACGAACTCGCCCACGGCGGCGCCATCGAAATCCTCGACGACGCACGCGCCCATTAATGCCAAATGGCAAATGGCAAATGCCACATTTTCGGGGTAATCAGTTGGCCGTTGCACGGGCGATCATGTTGCCCCGGTGATTTGGCATTTGCCATTTGCCATTTGGCATTTAGCATTTGCCCTTGATACGGTTGCGCTTATGAACACCCCGTGCGTCTACATCGTCGGCGCGGGCCCCGGGGACCCGTCGCTCATCAGCGTGCGAGGCCTCCGGTGCCTCGAATCGGCGGACGTGATCGTGTACGACCACCGCGTGCACGTCCGGCTGCTGCGCCTCGCGCGGGCCGACGCCGAGAAGATTGACGTCGGCCGGGCGGCGCCGCAGCCGATGGAACAGGACGCCATCTCGTACCTCCTGGCCGAGAAGGCCCGCG